>JBARKD010000667.1:0-5601 GCA_049800615.1 Acidobacteriaceae bacterium
GTTCAAGATCCTGCAAGACAACCATGTCAGCATCACGGTCAAGGATACGCAGGGCAATTCCTGGCTTCCGATCCTGCTCAATTTCGCACCGATTATCGTGATTGCGGCCCTATGGTTCTTTATGCTGCGCCAGATGCAGAGCGGGGGAAACAAAGCGCTGTCCTTCGGCAAGAGCCGCGCCCGGCTGCTTTCCATGCAGCAGAAGAAGATCACCTTCAAAGATGTTGCCGGGGTGGATGAAGCCAAGGAAGAGCTGAAGGAGATCATCGAGTTCCTGCGCGAAGCCCAGAAGTTCCAGAAGCTGGGTGGGCGCATTCCCAAGGGCGTTCTTCTGGTTGGACCTCCGGGAACGGGCAAGACCCTGCTCGCGCGTGCCGTGGCCGGCGAGGCGAATGTGCCTTTCTTCTCCATCTCCGGTTCCGATTTCGTCGAGATGTTCGTGGGCGTGGGCGCGAGCCGGGTTCGCGATCTGTTCGAGCAGGGTAAGAAGAACGCTCCCTGCATCATCTTCATCGACGAAATCGATGCGGTCGGACGCCATCGCGGTGCCGGTCTTGGCGGCGGCCACGATGAGCGGGAGCAGACGCTCAATCAACTGCTGGTCGAAATGGACGGCTTTGAATCGAACGACGGCGTCATTCTAATCGCCGCCACCAACCGGCCTGATGTGCTCGACCCCGCGCTCCTGCGCCCTGGACGCTTCGACCGCCGTGTCGTTGTAGGCAGGCCGGACGTGCGTGGACGCGAGGAAGTCCTGCGCGTTCATGCCAAGAAAGTTCCCTTGGCGGAAGATGTCGATCTCCGCGTCCTGGCCCGGGGCACTCCGGGTTTCTCAGGCGCCGACTTGGCCAATATGGTCAATGAAGCGGCTCTCAATGCCGCGCGCGCCAACCGCAAGGCTGTACATCAGTTCGACTTTGAGTTGGCAAAAGACAAGGTCATGATGGGCGCCGAGCGTAAATCGATGCTGTTGTCCGAGGACGACAAGCGCGATACGGCATATCACGAAGCAGGCCACGTTCTGGTTGCCGCCATGCGCGATCATGCTGACCCGCTCCACAAAGTCACCATCATCCCGCGCGGGATGGCTTTGGGCGTTACCATGCAGTTGCCCGAGGAAGACAAGCACACAGTCACCAAGGACTATCTCGAAACCCAGTTAGCCATCCTCATGGGCGGCCGCTGCGCCGAGGAAATCTACATGAACCGCAAAACCACGGGAGCGGGCAACGACATCGAACGGGCGACCGATCTGGCCCGCAAGATGGTCTGTGAGTACGGCATGAGCCGTATGGGCCCGTTGACCTTCGGCAAGAAGGAAGAGCAGATTTTCCTGGGCCGTGAGATTGCGCAGCACCGCGATTTCTCCGAGGAAACCGCTCGTCAGATTGATGCCGAGGTACGCAGCCTGGTGGACGACGCCTACAAGTCGGCCTATTCCATCCTGTCGGATCACCCGGACACCATGCATCGCATGGCCAAGGCCCTGTTGGATCGCGAGACGCTGGACGCCAACGAGATCAAAATGATCATTGCCGGGGAGGAGTTGCCTCCGCTGCCGCCGCTTGGACCGCCTCCCGGGAATCCCACCGGAGAAGTCCAGCATGTGATCAAGCCCGAGCCCGGACGCGCTCCAGGTTTCGGCGGGGAAAGCCAACCTTCACCCGCTTAGATCGGTTTCGCTGTTTTAATCAAAGGCCCCATTTCCTTCGGAAATGGGGCCTTTTTGCTTTGGGGTGTCACAGACGGAAGGGAACTACCGCCGCTCATTCAAGCAAAAGAGGGAGTGGGCTTGAGAATCCGGGTACGTCGCGTCTCGGCTTAAACAGGCTGCGGAAAAACAACGCAGCGGCTCGACAAGCCTACCAGGCGTAGCCACTTGTCGAGGCAGGGATACATTATCTAGCGCCTCGCTCGTTGCTTCGGCGCGTTTTTCCGCAGCCTGTTTAGCCGGGCCGCAACGGGCCAGCGTACGACCCCGGGCTTCAGCCCCTGCGCGAGGCTTTCCATCGCAGCCACCAGGAGCACATCGACCAGGATCGGAACCGCAGATCTCTTTCTTCCGATTCCACCCAACCGTTGAATGCGACAATGAGCTTAAGCATGCGCGGTTCCTTTCGCTTATTGGTAGTCCCTGCTTTGCTGTCGCTCTCCGGCTGCGGGTATCACACACTCGGATCCGCGGCTCACCTGCCGGACTCGGTGCACACTCTCTCCGTACCCATCTTCAAAAACAAAACGCAGTTTTATCACACGGAAGCGTCGATCACCCAGGCGGTCATCCAGGAGTTTACCGGCCGCACACGCCTCCAGGTAGTCACTAACCCGGATGGCGCGGACGCGACGGTCAGTGGCACGATACTCTTCGAATCCGTTCAACCGTTGACATACCGAACCGAAACTACGGCTGCTACGCAGAACGGTCAGACCACCAGCGTTACCTCCAGCTTTTTGATCACCCTCAACGTCAACGTGGTGGTGACTGACCGGGATAAACGCATTCTCTACCAGCACAACAATTACATCTTCCATGAGCAGTTTGAAACTACCACCGATGTGAGCAGCTTTATCCAGGAAGATTCGCCCGCCGTCGAGCGCCTCTCGCGAGACTTTGCCCGCACCCTGGTGAGCGATATTCTGGAGTCGTTCTAGATGCCGCCGAACCAGGAAATCGACCAGGGACTCAAACTCCGCAGCTTCTCCTCTTCGGATCGCTTCGTGGCCGAAGTGAAAGCCGCTGCTGCTTCGAACCGCGCTCTTCGTCCGGGCTACGTTCTCGCCGGGGATGAGATTTTTCTATATGAGCGGTGCCGCCGTGCCGTCATTGACTCGTTGCTGGACCCTACCCTGCGTGAGTTTTCGTTGAGCGATCTCGATCTGGCCGAGACTGGAATTTTTGAGGTGCTCGACCGCGCGAGAACGCCTTCGCTCATGGCGCCGTTTCAGGTCATCTTCATAAAGAACCTGAAAAACCTGTACACCCGGGGGGCGAAAAAGGAGGAGTTTGCCACGCTTCACGACTATTTCCGGTCTCCCAATCCCCAGGCGGTGCTGATCTTTGTCGCAGACCACCTGCGCCTTCCCGCGGATCTCCGGCGCATGGACCTGCAGGACAAAGAACGCTTCGAGCGTATTCGGGAAACGCTGGGAGATGATTGCGGGATTGTGGAGCTGCCCCGCATCGACGAGGCTGACGCGGTGCGTTGGCTTGTGGCCAATGCCGAAAGCCGGGGAATGAAAATCGATCCTGATGCGGCAAGGGAATTGGCGGACGCCCTGGGTGCCGATATGATGCTCATTGCGAGCGAGCTCGAGAAGCTCGTCCTCTACGCTGCAACCCATCGCCGTATCACTCTGGGCGATGTGGAGACCATGGTCCTGGCGGCCAAGCAGCGCTCTCTTTACGAGCTCACCGACGCGATCTCGGCGCGGGATAAGCCTCGGGCCCTGGCTTTGCTGCATGGACTATTGAATGCCTCCGACGGCGGCGAAGACTCCGCCATAGGACACCTCTACATGCTGGCGCGGACGTTCCGGCAGATGGAAGTCATCCTGGAAAAAAATGTGCGTGATTCGCGCGCGATCTGGCAGGCCTTATGGCAGGGCTTTCGCATGCCGCCGTTTGCTGCCGAGGATTTAATCCGCCAGGCTCGTCGCTTCAGTTCGCGCCGGGAACTGATGGAGAAGCTTCGTCTCATCGCCCAGGCCGATTTGGAATTACGCTCCTCCCCGCCCGATAAACAGCTGGTATTGGAGCGGCTGGTGCTCGATTTGGCGAGCGAGCCTCGTCCTCGCACCACCGTGTTGGCCGGCGCCCAGTACGCCATGGACTTGTAATCGACCTGTAATGGACCTGTAGATTACGCAGACCGCGGAAAGCAGGACGAGCAATGTCTAGAGCAATGGCTCGAGCGCCCGACGCTACTGGAAGAGGCTAACTATCGGAGTGGCGGACGAGCTGGAACTGGTCAGGTTCATGGCAATGGTTCCGCTTCCGCTCAGGTTCAACTGGTCGACGACGATCGACCCCACGGCATACGTCGTGGACGCTCCGGCGCCACTCAACTGGACTACGTCCGCGTAACTGCTGTTGTGAAAGTAGAATGTGCCGCCAAAGTTCAGCGTCGCCCCGGCGCCGATCAACGTGTTGTTGTAGGTGTTGGAGTGGCCCGAGAAAAAGAGCAGGCCGCGGCTTCCCGAAGTCGAGTAGGTATCGCTGCTGGGCGCGCCGACATAGGTTCCGCCCGCGCCGCATTGCGCGATCAATACATTCCCGGTGAAAGACGCGGGCATCCCCGTAGGGGTGGAAGTGCCGGAGCAATTCAGGTAATAGGACGGCACCGTATTGATGACGCCGCTGGCGGCACCCGACCCGCCGGCGAAGGTCGGCCCTCCGCTGAGAAAATAAAACATGACTCCCTGCGTGGAAGGTTGGGTTCCGATCCACGCATTGCGCAGGGTGGTAGAAGACCCGACAGTCAGATTGCCATTCAGGTAATAGACGCCGGGCATGAAGATCACAACGTCATTGGAATAACCGGCAAGGCTCGTTGTGTTGATCCCATTGGGATAATAGCCGGGGGTAAATTCCAGGCAGCTGCCGTAGATGTTCCCGCCATTGTAAGGGTAGGTGGAACTGTAGGTGAGGTAGTGCTGCTGGGAGGCGGTGTTGGGACAACTGTCGGTTCCGCTTGCCACCCAGGTGCCATAGATGTAGCCATACGTGGCATCGGAGGAGGGCGTATAGCCCTGGGCCACGGTAGCGATGGGGGTGGTCGCTTCTGCTACTTTCCCGGCGGGCTGCGTGGGCGCGGGGACGCCCGCGTAGGGATCGGCCACGACCACGACCGGACTCTTCCATTTCGCGCTGGTGGTGTTGTTCATGATGTAGTTTGCGCCGCAGTATTGGTTACTGGTCGGTCCGCCGACCACAGCGACGTTTCCTCCGGTTCCCGATGGGCCCGCCGCGCTGGTGTCAATGGGATAGCCATTGCCTCCACTGCAATAGACGGCATTGCTCGAGGCATTGCTTGACGGAGAACCGTTAGCTGAAGAGTTGACTTGTATGCTGGTCTGCGGACCGCCCTTGATCACGATATGGGCGCCGCCTGACAGGGTGAGCGCGGAAGCGATGGTCGGGTTGAGGATGACCAGTGGCGCGGGCGGGTTGCCGGGCGACAACCCGCAGGTACACGATGCGCCCAGGGCCATCGAACTGACGCCGAGCAGGCTCATGAACCAGGTGAGAGGCTTTTCCTGGACGACAACATTGAGAAAGGGGTAGGTCACTGCGGAAGAGCCGGTCGCGCCGGACACCGAACTGGGAAACGTCCAGCTGACAGCAACCGCGCCACCGGGCGTGCCCGAGCCCCATCCGGCTGCGGAGGTAGTCGCGGTATAACCGTTGAACGCCGCATATTGGCATAGGGCGGCGGAAGACGCGGAGGAGCAGTCACCCGCGGTGCCGACGGTGAAGTTGGGACTACTGGTGATTGTGCCTTTTTGCAAATAGAGCATGTCCATGGCTCCAGCCACGCAGGCGGCGTCGGCGGCCGATTGCGCGATCTGGCGATGAAACCACATGTTGGAAAGGTCTACCGC
>JBARKD010000668.1:0-24573 GCA_049800615.1 Acidobacteriaceae bacterium
GTATTCGAGCAGTCCTTCCAACACGCAGATCGTGGTATGAAATGAAGACCGCGCGCTCTTGGGCGCATCGCAATTCCAACCACCATCCTCGAGCTGCTCGCTCAGCAGCCGGTGTGCGAGGCTCTTCGCCGGGTGCCCGAAATATCCACCCAGTGCGAGTACGCCGCCGTTGATGCACGGCTCTTCCTCGCCCTCGAAGTAGGGGTTGCCGCCCAGTTCGGCCGGCCGCAATTCCCAGAAGCGCTGGTTGTTCCAGCGCAATCCAACCTCGAGCCGCGCAACTGCCCGCTCAACGGCCGCTTCCGCGGGATCAATGCCGGTCGCTCGCAGAAGCAGAAAAGTGAACAGGGTAGACAACCATAGGGGTTCGTCGGGCCGCCGCCAGGACCCATCCGGTTTTTGCAGAGCAAGAATTTCCGCGCCAATCCCCGCGCGCGCTACGTGGGCGCGCTCGGTGGCGATAACCGCCGGCGGAGCATCCGTCAGGTCGCGCATCGCTTGCCAACGAATGGCCGGATCCGATTCGAGGAGCCAATCGAGGGTGTCCACGTCGCTATCTTACTTGCGCTACCTTCCGCCTATCCGACCGTGAGAGGCATGGCGCGCGCTAAATCTCGCATGCAGTTCCGGAAATCATGAAACGAAATCCATCTTGTTCTCACTACCGTTGAGCAGAAGCATGCGCACCGTCATACCAGGAGAAAGTACGTGGCAACTGTGGGAAAGTCGATGCGTGCGCCTTCCGGCGATGGGGTCCTGCGCTTCGAGCGGAAACTGCGCGAAGTGAAACTGGCCCTGGCTGCGCTTCCCGGCGCCCCATACCATGAGGAACTCCTGCAGACCGTTCGCCGTGCTGGTTGGACCACACAGGCGGAAGGGATTTTCTTCGATACCCTGACCGATCAGATGCTGGCGCATATACGCGATC
This sequence comes from Acidobacteriaceae bacterium, assembly GCA_049800615.1. Lineage (GTDB taxonomy): Bacteria > Acidobacteriota > Terriglobia > Terriglobales > Acidobacteriaceae > PALSA-350. The sequence goes on from JBARKD010000668.1 coordinate 929, forward strand.
TTCAGCTGCTCCACCAGAGACTGAAGGCCGCCTTCGAGGCTGTCCAGGGAGAGTAGCGGTATAGTATGGCGGGATGGATGACCCGCGGGGACAAGCGGCCCGAGGCCTGCGTAAAGGGCTCACCAGCTATGGTGATCCGGATTTTTCCCTCTTTCTGCGCAAAGCCTTTATTAAGGCCGGCGGCTACTCCAGCGATGCCATCGATCGTCCCATCATTGGGATCACCAACACTCATAGTGACTTCAATCCCTGCCACGGCAATGTGCCCGACCTGATCGAAAGCGTCCAGCGCGGGGTTCTTCTCGCCGGCGGCTTGCCGATGGTGTTTCCCACCATCTCGATCGGCGAAAGTTTCGCGCATCCCACCTCGATGTTTCTGCGCAATCTGATGGCCATGGACACAGAGGAGATGATCCGTGCCCAGCCGATGGACGCGGTCGTGCTGATCGGCGGTTGCGACAAAACCCTGCCGGCGCAGGTTATGGGCGCTGCCAGTGCCGACCTTCCAACCATCGTGGTGCCTACCGGGCCGATGGTTGTTGGCCATCACAAAGGGGAGGTCCTGGGCGCCTGTACGGATTGCCGCCGCCTATGGGCGCAGTACCGCGCGGGCACGATTGACGTTGCCGAAACCGAACTAATCAGCGGCCGCTTGGCGCCCTCGGTCGGCACCTGCATGGTCATGGGCACAGCCAGCACCATGGCCTGCATGCTCGAAGGCATGGGGTTGGCCCTGCCCCTAAGCGCCACCGCGCCCGCCGTCATGGCGGATCGCCGCCGCATCGCGGAGGCCAGTGGCAAACGCGCGGCCGAGATGGCGATCTCAGGCGCTCCCACACTTGGCCAGTTGATTACCGCCGGCTCGGTGCGCAACGCCATGATCGTGTTGCAGGCCATCGGCGGTTCCACGAACGGATTGATTCACTTGATCGCCATCGCCGGACGTGCCGGCGTGAAATTCAACCTTGAGGCCTTCGACCAACTCGGCCGCGAGGTCCCTGTGTTACTGGACCTCAAGCCGTCGGGCAAGCATTACATGGAGCACTTTCACCAGGCCGGCGGCCTGCCTGCTCTTATGCGCGAGCTCTCGCCGTTGCTCGATCTCGCGGCTCCCAGCGTCAGCGGCAGCACGATCGGCGACGCGATCGGCGCTGCGGAATCGGTGCCGGGACAGGATGTGATTCGCAGCCTGACTGCGCCGCTAAAGCGGGAAGGCGCGATGGCGGTCCTGCGCGGGAACCTGGCGCCCGGTGGTGCGGTTATCAAGCAATCCGCTGCCTCGCCCCACCTGATGCAACATACCGGCCGCTGCGTGGTTTTTGAGTCCGTCGAGGATCTGACTTGCCGCATCGATTCTGCGGATTTGGAGGTGAGCGCGGAAGACGTTCTGGTGCTGCGTAATGCTGGGCCGCGCGGTGCGCCGGGCATGCCCGAAGCCGGATACCTGCCCATTCCGAAAAAGCTGGCGCGCAACGGCGTGAAGGATATGGTTCGCATTTCCGATGCGCGCATGAGCGGCACTGCCTTCGGCACCATCGTGTTGCACATCACACCGGAGTCCGCTGCAGGCGGCCCTTTGGCCGTCGTCCGGACCGGTGACCGGATCAAGCTCGATGTGCAGGCCCGGCGCGTGGAATTGCTGATCGATGAGGCCGAACTCGAGAAGCGCCTCGCGGTTTGGAAGCAATCGCCCCAGCCGAAACATGCCGCGCGTGGTTACGCCAGGCTCTTTGAAGAGAGCGTGCTGCAGGCGGACCAGGGTTGCGATTTCGATTTCCTTCTGCGCGAACCCGACGCAAAGTCACCAAAATAATGAAGTTGTTGCGGATCCGGAATGCGACCTGCATCCCCGTTCCGGCGCCGGACAAGAGGGGAATCCCCTTACCACGAATGGTTCGTAACCAGGAGCATTCGTAGTATTCCACCCCCTCTTGACCATAGGCATCATGGACCTATGAATGAGGCCAACCCCAACTTCGATGCGCTGCTCGTCTTCCTGGCCAATTGGGAAGCGATCGAGCGCTCCGCCTTAGGGCGTATCTTGAGCGCGGGTCAACTGGCCGATTTGCACGAACTGGAGCGCATGTACGCGCTGCCCTCCGAGCCGTTAGAAGGTTTGCCGCAGTAGCTCGGAGTGGGTTCCCACCTTCTACCTGTGCGGGGAGAATGTCCTGTCTTGCCTCAACGCGAGGTCAGCTGAGGCGTTGAGGGGTGAGGCTTGACCGGTCCCACCTGCACTACGGTCATAATGCCGTCGGTCTCAATATCATCCCCGGTTGCATTTTCCAGTTTCTTCGGTGCCGCGGGGCGCTCGACATCCACATAGCCCGTAGCCGTCCCGGCAAAAAGCAGATCGCTCTCGATCCAATCCCTTTCCCGATCGATATGGGGATCGATGCGGTGCGTCCACTTGGTCATGCCTTTATTGTGCTCGGTAGCTATGTCATGGGTAGCAGCGGCCACCCAAACCTGGCGGCCGTTATACGTAGATTCCATCTTCCAGACGCGGATATGGTGCCGCTTGGCAAAAGTGTCGAGCGACTTCTGAAAAACCAGGTCAGGGGGACGGCCATTGAGCGTCAATAGGGAGACGGGGCCGTCGTTGTAGCCTGTTTGCCGCAGAGTCGCCTGCACCACCTTCATGTTGTTCCCGAAACCGGTAGCCGCCGCTTCCCACCAGCCGGCTTCGTCGAAAGCGGAATTCAGCTCCTGCTCCGACCCGATAAACATCAGGTTGGTCAGGTCTGAAACGGTTCCCTTCGGTGTCTTGGTGCGCAGGGGCGCGCGCTGCACCAAGGCCGTCAGCTTGGCATCGGCGGTCATCTTCGGCCACGGCTCCCAGGTCTCTTTTTGCTTGAGCTTCGACGGACGAACGACCTGGATCTGAACATCCGTACCCTCGGGAAACAGGATTTCCCGGCGGATCGATAACCCATAGACCGCGCGCGCGCCGTTGATCGAATAGCCGACGATGGGATTAATGGCCCCCAGCGCGGCAAACGCTACGGATACCTTGCCCGACACATGGGGCTGGATGATACCGAGTATTTCACTGTTACGAACTGTTTCGCGGGCATTGTCCACGTCGATCACGCGCGAATACAGCGGCGACGTGGTTCCGCCCTTATCTAGAACGTTGGAGAAGTCGAGCACCAGCCGGGGACGCCAGTATTTGTCCGGGGCGCGCTGCGCGAACAGAACCGTGCCGTTCACCTTTGTGCCCGGGGGGACCAGCAGTTGATTCTCTTTGCACTCGAGCCATTCTCCGTTGGTGCAAAGGGGATAGGTAACCACGCCCTCGATCGGGTCGCCGGTACGCGACCGATCGCTCGAGACCGCTGTTAGCAGCCGGATGCTCATCGTCTGACCTGGGACCAGGTCCGATTTCATGTACCCGGCAATCCTCGCCGACTGCAAAGACTGCGGCGTTAGCGATTGATTGTCCGCGGCTGTCGCGACGGTTGGATCCTGCGCGATGGAGACCGCTGCGGGAAAACTCTTGCCGGTCAGCGCATGATTGGCCGACGAGCGAATGGAGAGCGCACTGCCGTCCGGGGTATTGCAGATATCCAACTGGTGGATGAAGTTGAACGAAGCAGCGAGAAACCCGCTGCTGGCGCCGCTTTCTATCAGCAGTGTCTGCATCTCGAAGTTGGGCGAGTAAAGCAGGTAGTCGAGCGCGGTGTCGTTGTAGACATCCTCGTGGTTGATCTCCACTCCATGCTTAATAAGATCATTGGCAACCTCTTCGTAGGCAACGATCGTGTCCTGCTTGTTGGCGTAGCTTGACCCGAAGATGGCCCAGTGAAGGGCGCTTCTTCCCAACGAGTCTGTGGCTTTCAAGTCCGCGCCGGCCTCGATGAGACTCTTGGCCTTGGTGAGGCGGGCCACGATATCCGGGACTTTGGTCTCACGCGTGGCGCCATAAAGCTCTTGAATCAGAGGCGAAGCTTTCGACTCGTCCAGCTGAAGGGCCGCCGGCGCCAATTCTCCATATGGCAGTTCCTCCCCGGAATCGTCTACCGCTCCTTGCGAGTTGTCAGGGCTCGCATCCTTGGTAACCGCGGGAGGCGACGACGGGCTGGAGTCCTGGGCGGTTATGGCAATCGAGCCCAGGCTGAGGAAAAGGAGGGGCAGCCATCGTGTGGCTCTCCATGCGGGCAGAAAACTATCGGGCATACGTACCTCTCACACGCGTGGGGGGAGACAGGACGGTTGTATTAGTTGCGTCGCCAGTGTAATACAGTCCCCTCAAGCAGAGCAGTTATGGCATGGAAAATGGTTTCGCAGGGGTAGCCCGGTACCGCTCCACTGCGTAGACTTGGTATGCTCATGCGTCGCCGAAGTTTCCTGAAGTCACTCAGCCGCACCGCCCTGGTTTTGCCCTTCAGTGACGTCTTGATGATGGCGGCTCCGCCCTGGAAACGGCCCTTCGCTTTTGCCGGCCAAGCGCAGAGTGGCATGACTCAGACCTACGATGCCAAGCCGGTAGCGCCTCCTCACGGGCCAGTGTCGCCGATTACGGGGACGCCTCTCGGCCTCAGTTTTGAGGACGTAGCGGCCGCTGTCGGCCTGCATGCCAGGACAATCTACGGCGGCGTGGGCAGCAACAAATACCTTTTGGAGACAACCGGCTGCGGCGCCGCCTTTTATGACTACGATCACGATGGCTGGATCGACATTTTCCTGGTGAACGGCTGGCGCCTGGAGGGATTTGCGGCAAACAGCGAGCCCACCTGCCATCTGTTCAAGAACAACCGCGATGGGACCTTCACGGATGTGACGGCGAAGGCCGGCCTTTTGCGCAGCGGCTGGGGACAAGCCTGCTGTGTGGGCGATTACGACAACGATGGTTACGACGACCTGTTCGTAACCTATTACGGCCAGAACGCGCTCTATCATAACAACGGTAACGGCGCCTTCACCGACGTCACCGCCAAGGCTGGTTTAAAACAGCCCGCCACCCGGTGGAACAGCGGGTGCGCATTCCTCGATTACGATCGCGATAGTCACCTGGATCTTTTTGTGGCCAACTACATCGATCTCGACCTCAAGACAGCACCTCTGCCGGAATCGGGTCCATGCACCTATAAAGGGATCATGGTTGCCTGTGGGCCGCCCGGCCTTGCTCCAGGAAAGAACCTGCTGTACCACAACAACGGCAACGGCACCTTTACCGACGTATCGCAAAAGAGCGGCGTCTGGGACACGATCGGCAATTATGCTCTGAGTGTTGCCGTGTCTGATCTTGACGATGACGGTTGGCCCGATATCTATGTCGCCAACGATTCCACCGCGGCCACCCTCTATCAGAACCAGAAAGATGGAACTTTCAAAGACATTGCCATCGAGTCGGGCGCCGCGCTTTCCCCGGACGGCAAGCCGCAGGCGAGGATGGGAGTTTCCATCGGAGATTATGACCGCGACGGCAAGCTCGACATTGTCAAGACGAATTTTGCCGGGGACACAGATTCGCTCTACGCCAATCTCGGCGGGGGCAACTTTCAGGATCGCACCTATGCCGCCGGCCTGGGGATCAACACGCGCTTTCTGGGATGGGGTGTCGGCTTTTTCGATATGGACAACGACGGATGGCTGGACATTCTGGTCACCAACGGCCATGTGTATCCCGAGGTCAATAACTCCAAAAGCGAAGCGCCTTACGCCGAACCTAAGTACCTTTACCGCAATTTGCGCAACGGGCGTTTCGAAGACGTTTCCCAGAAGGGCGGCCCGGGTATTACCGCACCCGTAGCCGGCCGAGGCTGCGCTTTTGGCGATTATGACAATGATGGCGACATGGATGTGATCGTCAACTGCGTGAATTCGACGCCTCAACTGCTGCGCTGCAATTCGCAGTGGAAGCGCTCCTGGATCAAAGTGAAAACTATCGGCGTGAAGTCTAACCGCACGGGCATTGGCGCCAGGGTGAAGGTGGAGGCCAGGACACAGAAAGGATCTCCGCCTCTCAAGCAGGTGGAGGAAGTTCGTAGCGGCGGCAGTTACTATTCCCAGAACGATCTACGGCTGCACTTCGGGCTGGATCAGGCACAGGCCGTGGATGGGCTGGAAATAAGCTGGCCTTCCGGCCAGGTGGATACCTACCGGGACCTCGCGGTCAATCGCCTCTACGTGGTAACCGAGGGCGCGAAGGTTCCGCAAGCCGTGACGCTGAGCCCTTGAAATGAGCCCTTGAAATGCGCCGCCTGCCTTTTTTCCTGTTTTTGCTCGTGGCCGCGCTCACGGCGACGGCCGAGAATCCGGATAGCGTGTGCGCCCGCTGCCATCAAAAAATCTACGACAGTTACCAAATCACCCCCATGGCGCGCGCCAGCGGACCGGCCGCGGAGGGCCTCCTGCCGGGTGAGTTTACTCACACCCTATCCGGCGTTCACTATCGCCTTTTTCTGCGCGATGGGCGCGCGTGGCTGAGCTATGACCGCGAACCAACGCTGCACGGAGAGCAGGAGCTCAGTTTCTTTATCGGCTCGGGCCAGCGTGGCCGAACTTATCTTTTTGAGAAAGAAGGGTTTTGGTTTGAGAGCCCAGTCAACTGGTATAGCAAGCAACGCGTTTGGGACATGAACCCAAAATCACTGGCTGCGCGGGAAATGCCCCTGACCCTGAAGGTGGATGCCGCCTGCCTTCACTGCCATAGCAGCGGAGTGCAGCCTGCGCGGGGCGCCGTCGACCACTTCGGAGACCGGCCATTCCTCTATGGCGGAATCACCTGCCAGTCATGTCACGGAGATCCCACGGCACACCTGGCCGGCAACGGGGCTGCCCCGATTCTTAACCCGGCGAAACTGCTCCCCGCTAAACGGGATTCGGTTTGCCTGCAATGTCACCTGGAAGGCGAAATGGCGGTCAACGTGGCGGGGCGGTCCCTGGCTGATTTCCTTCCCGGGGAAAATCTGTCCGATTACGTGACCCACTTTGTCTATTCCGGAGAAACAGGGCCTAACGGTAGAGCGACCAGCCAGTGGGAAGCGCTATTGCAAAGCGCGTGCAAACGAAAGAGCGGCGACCGGCTTACCTGCACCACCTGTCACGATCCCCACAATTCTCCTTCTGCTGGGGAGCGGGTGACCTATTTCCGCAATCGTTGCCTCACCTGCCATGGCGCCGCGGCCTTCGTCAGCAAGCACCATCCCGATCAGCCGGATTGCGCCGGTTGCCACATGCCGCGCGAAAAGACTGAAGACGTGGCGCACGAACAGGTGACTGACCACCGCATCCAGCGCAGTCCCGGATCTTCTCCGCAGACGCCGCGACTCACCGGGGATCTTTCCCCGGTAGGTGGGGAGCACGCGAGCGATCGAGATTCAGGTCTCGCGTATTTCCAGCTGGCCAAGCGCGGCGACCAGGCTTCGGGTGAGAGGGCGATGTCCTTGCTGCAGCAGGCGGAACACCGGGAAGGCGATCAACCCGATTCCGACTTACATACGGCGCTTGGGTTTATGGCCCAGCTTGCCGGAGATCGTCCGAGAGCCATCCGCGAGTACCAGGCGGCGTTGCGTGCGAACCCAGCGGACTCTACCGCCGCAGCGAATTTGGCCGTGCTGGAGGCGCGAGGCGGAGATGTAAGGAGCGCCGTACAGAGACTGGCAGGCGTCAGCGAGAACGATCCGGGAGAGACCACGGCCACGATGGATCTCGCCGTAATTGACTGCGCCGTCGGAAACGCGAAGGCTGCCTCTCAGGCGTTGCAACGCCTGCTTGCGTTTTCTCCTGACGACGGAAAAGCCCGCCAACTCCTCGCCGCAATTGAAAGCAAGCCCGAGAGCTGCGGAATTACGACCGGCGGAACTGGGGCCGGCGGAACTACGGCTTCGCCTGCCCGGCCCCTTCCCGAAGAGAAATGATTTGATCGGCCGCGATGGCCGGGAAAATTTCCTTGCGGCCGCTTGGCCAGCGCACTTCGATGGACGCAATTCTGTTCACACGGCCAAGGCCGAAATGCAACCTCATGTCGTTATTCGAGCTGTAGCTCGAGCCGCTGCGCACCTCGTCCACCCAGGCCCGTGAATCCTGAGAACTGAACACCGTGACGCGAGCGCCAATCCCGTCGCGATTGGACGCCACGCCGATCAAGTGGATTCCGATCCAATGGTTCTCGTTCCTGGCAAGATTGACCAGCAGAAGCGGGAAGTCGCTCACGTTGTTAACCACCGCTTCGAGGCGGCCATCATTCCACAGATCGCCGACCGCCAGACCTCGACTGGAAGCCGGTTGCGTGATGCCGGGGCCTGCGTCGCGCGAGATATCTTTGAACTTCCCGTTGCCGAGGTTTTGATAAAGTACCCGCGGCTCACGGTAGGACGAGCCCATATTGCCGCTGTCCACCTCGGGGTAGACGTGCCCGTTGACCAGCAGCAGATCGGGCCACCCGTCATTGTCTACGTCGGCGAACATGCAGCCCCAGCCGAGGTACTGCGTGTTGGCGCCAATTCCCGCGGGCAAGGTTACATCGCTGAAGGTTGCGTCGGCATTGTGGTGGTAGAGGGTCGAAGTGTTGTCCGAGAAGTTGGTTTTCACGATGTCCAGATGGCCATCCCTGTCATAGTCCCCAACAGAAGATCCCATGCCGGCCTGTTCCCGGCCATCGTCGTTGAACGCAACGCCCGTATCCGCCGCGGTGTCGGTAAACGTGCCATCGTGGTTGTTGCGATAGAGGATAGCCGGTGTTGAGTCGCAGGCCACAAAAATGTCCGGCCATCCATCCTCGTCGTAATCGAGAGTAGAGATACTGAAGCAGTAATGGCCTGGGGTTTTTTCAAAACCGCTGGCTTTGCTCACATCGGCGAATTTGCCGTTGCCCAGATTGTGGTAGAGAAGGTTGGGAGAGCTGGCCAATCCTCTTGGACCGCACATGACCGGCACACCCTTCCAGATGCAGCCTGGGGATGAACCAGGCGCGGGCGTGTTAGCCAGGTCAAAGTCGACGTAATTGGCCACGGCCAGGTCGAGCTTGCCATCCCGGTCGTAGTCGATAAACGCGCATCCTGTTCCCCACAGCTTTCCCGTACCGGCGACCCCCGCTGCCCCGGCTACTTCTTGGAAGGTTCCATCGTGCTGGTTGTGATAAAGGCGATTTTTGCCGTATGCGGTGACGAACAGGTCCTCGTAACCGTCATTGTCGTAATCGCCTACGCATGCGCCCTGCCCCCAGGAAGTTTGCCCGAGCCCGGCATGGGCCGTGACGTCGGTAAACGTGCCGTTGCGGTTGTTATGGAACAGGTGGCTCGTTGGGCCCTGCGCTTTCTGCCCACTGCCCGGCAGCGAATCTCCGTTCACCAGAAAGATGTCCGGCCAACCGTCGTTGTCATAATCGAAAATAGCCACGCCACTCCCGGTGGCCTCCACGATGTAGTGCTTCGATTCCACGCCGCCGTTGGCGTTGAGCACACGAACGCCGGCCTGCGCGGCAACATCCTCAAACCAGGCCGGACCGTCGTGTTGCGACGACGGTGGAAAAATTGTTAGCTCATGCCAGGCGTGCGCCGACACCAGGAGAGGCAAAGCCAGCAAGGCTGCGGCGCATCCTACCGCTGTTTTGTGCATCCTGATGCCGGTCCCCATCATGCGCAATCATTCTAGAGCCGAAGCGCGGACTCTGGCCGTGCCTGCGCCAAGCCGTGACAGGTGGATACTTCGGCACGGTAAACTGTGCGCGGGTGGTTTTATGCCGAACGCGCGCAACCTGTATTTCCTCCTGCTCGCGATATGCAGCCTGACCGCCTGGCCGCAAGCGCCTATGCCTTCCGCTTCTTCTTCCTCCATTGCGGACGCGCAAAAACTTCTGGACACGGGTCATCTCGACGAAGCATTGAAGGCATTGGACGACCTTGCGCTCAAGCAACCGGAACCTGCCGGTGTAGAGCGCTTGCGCGGCACAGTTTTCTACCAGCAGGGAAAACTCTCATCCGCATCGGCGGCCTTCGAACGGGCTTTAGCCCAGGATCCAGCCGACCGTGAAGCGATGCAAATGCAAGGAGTCGTCCTTTTCCGTTCGGGCAAACCGGGCGCCGCCATTCCATTGCTGGAGAAAGCTCGCGTTTCCATTCCCCGCAGCAACATCGACAGCAACTACGTCCTGGGCCTGTGTTATCTCGACACGCGCCGCTACGACGACGCGCGCAAAGCCTTTGCCATCCAATACAACTTTCCTCCTGACTCCCCGTCCGCGTACTTGTTGGCGGCAAGAATGATGCTAAGGCGCGACTACCTGCCGGTGGCGGATAGCTTCGCCCACAAGGCGCTGGAGCTAAACCCGAACCTTCCCATGGCCCATCTACTGGTTGGACAAATCAGGTTGTCGCAGTCGCAATTGCCGGAAGCCGTTCAGGAGTTTGCCCGGGAGAGCGAGCTGAATCCGCTCTATGGAGAGGTATATGAACGGCTTGGAGACGCCTATCTGCGTCAGGGTGACTACGATAAAGCGCAATCGGCTCTGGACCGCGCTGTCCTGCTTGAACCCAACTCCTCTGCGCCCTATATCCTGCTGGGCAAAGTGCTGGTCAAGCAGCAAGACCCCGTCATGGCGAAAATGTACCTGGACAAGGCATTGTCCATCGACCCGGGAAACTACACCGCCCACACCCTGATGGGACAGGTATATCGTTCCCTGGGTCAGGCGGGCAAAGCGTCGCACGAATTCCAGTTAGCCGAGCAGATCCAGGCAGAGGCTGAGCCGAAACTGGAGACTCCAAAATAAGCCACTCGCCGGGAGCCATCTGCATGCGCTGGAAGACCATATCTTGCTGCGCAACCTTTGCCGCCATGATTACGCCCGGCACCCTGCTGGCGCAAGCCTCGCCGGCGCCGGCCCAGCCCCACCCCCAGCCCCACTCTTCGATCTCCACAAATCAGGCACAGGAAGCAGACGCGGCATTCAAGGCGGGATATGCGGCCCTGGCGCAAAATGATCTCCAGGCTGCGCGGAAAAAATTTGAACGCGTGGTGAAACTTGTTCCGCAAATCGAGGAAGGGCATAGCGCGCTGGGCGCAGTTCTGCTGCAGCTAAATCTCTATCCGGAAGCAATCGCCGAGCTTCAACATGCGCTCAAGCTCAAGCCGGGGGACGCGGCCGCGCAAACTAATTTGGCCGTGGCCTTCGCGCGCAGCAATCGCAATGCGGAGGCCATTCCCATTTTTTCTGCCCTGGACCGTCAAGCCGCTGCGCAAGGACAAACTTTGCCGCCAGATCTGCTTCCGCTCTATGCGCAATCTTTGGCCGCGAGCGGACAAATGCAAAGCGCCGAAGAGAAGATGCGGCAGGCGATTGCGCTCGCTCCTGGCGATGCGGCCCTGCACGACAAACTGGGCTCGCTTTACGCGCAGCAGGTGGAATGGACTCGCGCCGGCGAAGAGTTCTCGCAGGCGCTACAACTGAATCCTGAGCTCGCCGCCGCTCACCTTCATCTTGGCATCGTGCTCTTGAACCAGCAGCAGCTGAAGGGGGCTACCAGCGAATTGACCACGGCTGTGCGCCTGGACCCGCAAAGCGCGATCGCGCAGCTTTCCCTGGGCAAAGCCTTTTTTCAGGCAGGCAACACCGCGGACGCGCTGGCTTCTTTCAAAACCGCAGCCGATCTCGAGCCTTCTAATCAGGAGGCGCAATATCAGCTGGCTTTGGCTTACCAGGCGAATGGCCAATTCAAAGAAGCTCTTCCCCTTTTTCAGGCAGCGGCCAGCAAAGATACCGCGAATGCTCCGCTGCTCACCAACCTGGCGCTCGATATGGTGCAACTTGGCGATGCCAAAGGCGCCATCCCTATCTTCCAGCGTGCCCTTGCGCTCACTCCGGATGTGGTCACGGCGCACGAAGATCTAGGCGTGGCTTATCTGCAGGAAAGCAACGTCGACGATGCTTTGCGCGAATTTCGCGAGGGCTTGAAACTCAATCCCTCAGATCCCCAGTTGCACTACAACGTAGGCCTTGCACTGAAGCTGAAGGACGATCTGGGGGCAGCCGTTCCCGAGTTGGAAACCGCCGCCAGACTGGATCCCGGTGCGCCCGATCCGCCGTTTACCCTGGGCATCCTCTACATGCAGCAGGGGCGGTTTGACCAGGCAGCCGGCCAGTTAAACACCGCGCTCAAACTCCGTCCGGAAAACGCTGACGGATGGGCTGTACTCGGCTCCGTCTATCACCAGCAGAAAAGACTGGCGGAAGCCGCTGCAGCGCTTCAGCAAGCGATCCGCCTTGCTCCCGAGGTGCCCGGACCCCATCTGACCCTGGCTGGTGTTCTGGCCGAGCAGGGAAAGCAGGCTGAGGCGGCCGGCGAACGCAAAACCGCGGCCGATCTCACCCGGGTGGCCGTCAACCACCAGCGAGCAACATTCGCCACCAACTCCGGGAATGTGCTGCTGGAGAAAGGCCAGATTGCAGACGCAATCGCGCGCTATGAGGAGGCGGTGGCCAATGACCCGAAGTTCGCGGATGCTCATCGCCAGTTGGCGGTTGCGCTGGAACGGTCAGGCCGCACTGCGGAAGCTGATGCGGAACGCAAGAAAGCAACCGAACTGGATTCGCTGCAACGCCGGCCGAACTAGAGTGGCCGCAAAACCGGCCGATTTCGCCAAAGGCTATAGAGACAAAGCCCGGCGATGAGCAGTTCTACAGGGGCCCCGGAGGGAAACGGGCCGAATCCATGGATGGTCAAGCCGTGAAGCTGGCTGAAGTGGTAAATGACCAGTGCAACTACGAAGAGGAGATACTGGCCCAACGCTCTTTGCTTGATCTCGTAGAGGCCGGGGATGGCCGCCAGCATATAGGCGTGATCGTAGAGACGATGATAGCTGCCCAGCAACTGAATCATCACCAGAACGGCCACGATGGTGTAAGGCCGCAGAGCAATATTTTGCCTGCGCCAGCAAACGAACCCGAGCAGCCCGGCGACGAGAACGCACACAGCGTACGTGAGCTGATTCGCGAGGTGCGGGTTGTCGAGGAAGCGGGCAAGAAAAGCCTGAAGGTTCAGAAAGCTGGCCGAGTCGCTGTTCATGCGGGAAAAATCCGCATCACGTCCTGGCTGCATAGCCAGCTTGATATTCGCGCTGAGATGTCCCAGGTATGCCAGGGAACCAAGGCGAACGTAAAACAGCAACATGCCGCCGGCAGCCGCAGCCGCGGTGAATAGGCAGGCGGCCAGCGCGGGCACGCGAGTACGGGCCAGAAGCAGAAAGTACAGAGCGCAAAGATAGGCGCCCTGAGGCTTGAGACATAAGCTGATCGCCAGTAGAACGCCTCCCGTCACCGGCATCAGACCGGGCACAAGCGCGACGATGGCAAGGGTCAGCGTGGAAGCGGCGATGAGAGCCGGCTGCCCCAGCTGCACAGCCCATCCAATCGAGCCATCGGCAAGCAGGATGACGAAAGGGATCGCCGACAAAACATCCCGATACGCTTTGCAATACAGAAAAAGCACCACCAACGCTGCCGCAAGGGACACAAAACAGGACAGCATCCAAACCATGGAAAGAACCGGCCAAGGCAAAAGCGATAAAGGAAAAAGAAGCAGAAAAGTACCGGGCGGATAGACCGGCCACTCGGGTCTGAAATGCGAAGGAGTGTAGCCCCCCATCCTGGCAGGAAATTCCCGCTCGAGAGTTGGGGAATCATAAGGGTCGCAGCGATCGATGGCACAATGAACGCCGGCAATGACAGTTACAAAATCGTGTTCTGCGCCGAAGCCATTTCTCGAGGGACGGGAATAGATGTAGAAGATGCCGGCCACGCAGGAGACGATGAGGGCGCTGCCGATCAGAGCTCTCGCGGACGCCTTTACACGGCTACGTTCCAACCTGGCTTCCCTTCCTGCAGTCGATTGGGAACAAAAGTATCGGAAAAAATCTCTGCAGGGCTCTAAACAGCGAAAGGCCCGGTCCGCCGTGGCGTGCCTGGCTTAAAGTTCCAAATCACTTGGCCGGGAATGCCGCCCAGCCTACGGACCATATTCGGCAGCGACCGTCTCGGGGACACGTAACCAGCCATACAAAGGGAAGCTCTCGACCAGCTCCAGTACTTGTCCGCGGATGGCGCGTAAAGCCTGCGCATCGTTGCGCTGCTCGAGAGCCTGAGCGATCCATTTGGCAATGATGCGCATCTCCGGTTCACGCATGCCGCGGGTGGTCAGGGCCGGGCTACCGATGCGAATCCCGCTCGGCTTGAGAGGAGGATTTGTATCGTACGGAATGGCATTCTTATTGACCGTGATGCCCGCTTCATGCAGGGCAGACTCGGCTTCGCTGCCGAGGATGCCACGGGAGAAGACGTCGATCAGCATGACGTGGGTGTCGGTCCCGCCGGAAATGACACGGAAGCCTTCCTCGATCAGCGTTGCCGCCAGGCTCTGCGCGTTGGCAACGATCTGGCGCGCATATTGCTGAAAGTCTGGTTCCAGGGCCTCGCGGAAAGCGACGGCCTTGCCGGCAATCACGTGCATGAGAGGGCCACCCTGTTGGCCGGGGAAAACGGCTCTGTCCACGGCAGCCGCAAATTGCTGCTGGCACAAAATCAATCCAGCGCGAGGCCCGCGAAGCGTTTTGTGGGTCGTGGTCGTGACCAGGTGGGCGTGGGGCACAGGTGAGGGATGAACCCCGCCGGCTACCAGACCGGCAAAATGAGCCATATCGATCATCAGATAGGCGCCTACCTTATCGGCGATCTGCCGCATGCGGGCGAAATCGATGATCCTGGGGTAGGCGCTACCCCCGCCGACGATCACCTTGGGCTGTTCACGGACAGCAATGGCCTCCAGATGGTCGTAGTCGATGCGCTCTGTTTCTTTGTCTACGCCGTAAAAGGTCGCGCGGTAGAGCTTGCCGGAAAAACTTAGCTTGTGGCCGTGGGTCAGATGGCCGCCGTGCGCCAGGTCCAGACCGAGAATGGTGTCGCCGGGGTGGATGACCGCCATGTAGGCGGCCGCGTTGGCCTGAGAGCCGGAGTGGGGCTGCACGTTGGCATGGTCAGCGGCAAAGAGCTGCTTCGCCCGGTCCCGGGCCAGGTTTTCCACCACGTCGGCATATTCGCAGCCGCCGTAGTAGCGCTTGCCGGGATACCCTTCGGCGTACTTATTGGTAAACACCGAGCCCACCGCTTCGAGCACTGCCTCGCTGACGAAATTCTCCGAGGCGATCATCTCCAGGCCGTCGTGCTGGCGTCGGGTTTCGTGATCGATAGCCGCGGCGATCTCCGGATCGGCCTCAGCGAGCGTTCGGCGCATAAAGTCAACCATGTTGCAATTTTAGACCATTTGCCTCGGGGTCATCTGCCGCCACCTGTTAGGCAAAAGGTGCCCCCCGAGCGCAAAACCATTACCCAAACTCATTACCTTGGTGATCGGTGAGGTGTGGGTCCGGTTAGGGCGTCATGAGTTCCGTCCCCGCAGTTGGCATGGAGGGGATGGCGCCAAGTTCCTTGAAGGCGGAGTAGATAAATGAGCCCAGGTACCAGCCATCCATGAACTTGTACGGGGTTTCTCCGGTCGTGTAGTGACCGCAGGGCAGAACCCGGGAAACGAAATCGATGCCGCGGCGGCGGAAGTTCTCGATCACCTGAAGCGAGTATTCGCGCAGGAAAGTGAGGTCGTAGGTGGCATGGACCAATAGGGTCTTACGCGCGTTAAGGGCGAACTGATCCATGTACTGGGAGGGGCTGATGGCCGCCCAAACAGCGCGCAACCGCTGATGGGTCATGCCGATCTGCTCCAACGCCTCGCGGATATGGCGAGTACTCTGCCCCGTCCAAACCACGTCGCCGAATGACATGGAAGCATGGTTAAAGGCGGCGACGTGGATGCGGCTATCCATGGCGGCGGCCAGGAAGGCATAGCAGGAGCCAAGACTGGTGCCCAGAATCCCGAACTGTTGGTAGCCCTGCTGTTCCAGCCAGTCGATGCAGCAGCGGATATCGATCACGCCCTGGCGGCAGGCAGCGATGGTGCGCCCGATATTGGCGCTCACGGCGTAGTCCGCCCGCGCCAACTCTGCCGGCCGGCGGATATCGTGATAAGGCTTGCTGAGGCGCAAAGCGGAAATGCCAAAGCGTGCGAAGACAGAACAGAGGGCGTTGTGGCTCAACGCGTCTGCGTTCCAGTGAGGCATCACAATGATGGCCTGCTTCGGCTTGCCGGCCATCCTTTCAGGCGAAGCGGGGAACCAACGGGCGTTGACTCGGTCGTTCTCCGGATACGGAGTTTCCACCGGAGACGTGAAGCGAAGGAATTCTGTCTTGGCCAGTTTGCCTTCGGCTGCCTGGCGTCGAATACGAGCATCCTGGCGCAGGGTCTTGGGGCGCACGTTGGTAGGAAACAATTGCGGGTGACGCACCTCGAGGACGAAGTCGCGGGGAGTCTGATAGGCGAAAAAAGCCTCGCGATGCTGCAGGATGAAGTCGTTCCATTGCAACATCGCCTGTTCCTCGGAAAGGCCTCCGGCAGAATGCGCAGGAAAGCTGAGGCCGTGGGACCGGGCAAATTCCTGCAGCCAGTCGAATCCCCATTCCACCGGGCGAACAACGCGATTCGAATCGCGGGTGGTCAGGTCGTTCTCCCACCGGTACATCCAACGCGCATATAGTTTGCTGAGCCCTTTTTTCATTTGCTGACGGTCACCTTGACGAATGCGCCTGTAGGCGGAATTGCTCGACAACCGCGGCCATGTCTTCCTCTCCCTGGCCGGCAGCGATGGCATGCTCGAACACACGCAGAGCGGCTCTGCCCGTGTCGAGGTCGAGGGTGAAACGATCAGCCTCGTTGACCGCATAACGGAGATCCTTGGCCATAAGCTGGAGGGCGAAGTTAGGCTCATATTGACGCGCGGTCATGCGCCCGCTCAGCAGTTTGACCACAGGGCTGCCCGGAGCTCCTTCGGTGAGGACGCCCAATGCCTTTTCGATATCCAGGCCGCTACGCTCAATCAGGGAGAGGGCCTCGGCCAGAGCCGCGACCTGGGAACCGGAAAGAAAGTTGTTGATCAGCTTAAGCCGAGCGCCGCTGCCCGAGGGGCCCACATGCACGACATCCCGGCCCATGGCTTTGAGGACGGGATTGATCTTTTCGAGCGCGGGAGAGGAACCGCCGGCCAGGAAGAGCAACTGGCCCGCCGCGGCCTGAGGCTTGCTGCCGGTGACGGGCGCATCCACCACCTCACAGCCTTGCTCCTTGGCGGCGCGTGCGAGCTCATCAATCCACTCTACGGTGACCGTGCTGGACTCAACCAGTACTTTCCCCGGCGCAGCCCCCAGAATGGCTTCGCCGCGCCCCAACCATACGTCCCGGCAAACAGGAACATCGGCGAGCATGCTGATGACGACGTCGGATACGGCAGCAGCCTGGCGCGGTGAACTGGCCACCCTGGCTCCGCGCTGCGCCAAGGCGTGGGTCTTACCCGGGGTTCGATTCCAGATGGTGAGTGGATAGCCCGCATCGAGCAAGCGGCCCGCCATGCCTGAACCCATCAGTCCAAGCCCGAGAAGTGCGATCTTCGTCTCTGCCATAACAACTCCTGCAAGGTTCTAGAATAGAGGGGTTATGGGGTTTACGGAAAGGTACGACGTTGTAGTCGTAGGTGCCGGGCATGCGGGCTGTGAAGCCGCAATGGCCTCGGCGCGCATGGGACTACGCACGGCTCTGTTCAGTTTCAATTTGGATTTGATCGCGCAAATGTCCTGCAATCCTGCAATTGGCGGCATTGCCAAGGGACACCTGGTGCGCGAAGTGGATGCCCTGGGCGGCATTATGGGCGAGGTCGCCGACGCTGTCGGGATCCAGTTTCGCCTGTTAAATACCTCGCGTGGTCCGGCCGTTTGGTCGCCGCGGGCGCAATGCGACAAGCGGCAATACCGGGTGAAAATGCGCCAGGTTCTGGAATCGCAGGCCAACCTGTACATCAAGCAGGCGGAAGTCGTGGACCTGGTGCTGGAAGAAAGAGACGTCCGCGGCGTGCGCCTGCGGGATGGCCGTACCGTGTTCGCGGAAGCGGTCGTCATCACCACCGGCACGTTTCTGAACGGGTTGATTCACTGCGGGGAGGAACACTATCCCGCGGGACGCAGCGGGGAGCCGCCCAGTGTGTTGCTGGGCGAGTCCCTGAAGCGGCTCGGCCTGCGCGGCTGCCGGCTCAAAACGGGGACGCCGCCCAGACTGGACGGCCGCAGCATCGATTGGAGCCGCTTCACGGAGCAGCCCGGAGATGCGGATCCCACGCCTTTCAGCTTTCGCACGGTTGAGTTGCCGCAGAAACAGGTCTCGTGCCACATCGCCTATACCACACCCGAGACCCTGCGCATCATCCGCGAGAATGTCTCGCGTTCGCCCATGTATTCGGGGCAAATCACGGCCGTAGGGCCGCGCTACTGTCCTTCCATTGAAGACAAGGTCGTGCGCTTCCCGGACAAGGAACAGCATCAGTTTTTCCTGGAGCCTGAGGGGCTGGATACGAACGAAGTCTACGTCAACGGCATGTCGACTTCCCTGCCGATGGAAGTGCAGTGGGAGGTGGTGCGATCGATTCCCGGATTGGAAAACGCGGAGATGCTGCGGCCTGGGTACGCGATCGAGTATGACGCGATCGATCCCACGGAGCTCGACCGCAGCCTGGCGGTGAAGCAGCTTACCGGACTTTACCTGGCAGGACAGATCAACGGCACTTCAGGATACGAAGAAGCCGCTTGCCAGGGGCTGATGGCAGGCATCAATGCGGCATTGCGGGTTCGGGGAGAAGCGCCGTTCACGCTGAACCGCACCGAGGCCTACACCGGAATCCTGATCGACGATCTCATCAGCAAGGGTACGAACGAACCCTATCGCATGTTCACTTCGCGGGCCGAGTTCCGGCTGCACCTGCGCATCGACAATGCCGACCGGCGCCTGACCCCGTACGGCCGCAAGCTGGGGCTCATCCCCGACGAAGCGTGGCAGGAGTTTGAGCGGAAGCAGGCGCGTGCGCAGGCGCTCGAAAAGCTTTTGGCTTCGCGGAAGGTTGATTTAGCACGGCTGAGTGCGCTGGTGCCCAGCCTGGGTTCGGAATTGGGAAATGTGGCCGGCCAGAGCTACGCGCAGTTGCTGAAGCGGCCCGAAGTGCGTCTCGAGGCTCTGCTGCCGGTTCTGGCGCCGGAGTGGGATGAGGGCTCGCCTCTCGGTTTCTTCAGCGCAGCGATGAACGCGCGGGTGCGCAACGAGCTGAGGTCGGTAGAGACGGAGATCAAGTACGCCGGCTACCTCGACCAGCAACGCAAGGCCATTGAGAAGCTGAAGAAGGCGGAACAGCGAACCATTCCTCCCGATTTTGAATACAAAGGGATCAGCGGCCTGTCCCGGGAGATGCAGGAAACGCTCGCCCGCGTGCGGCCCCAGACGCTGGGCCAGGCGAGCAGGATCCCCGGGGTCACGCCGGCTGCGCTTTCCCTGCTGCACGTCCACCTGGAGCTTGCTGACAGGTGGAAAGGTGGAGTCGCAAAAGCCGTTTAGGCGAAAGCTGTGACCGGACCAGTTTGGCTTTGAAGGGGCGGGTCTTTCAGCCCCGCCGTCAACCGCGCACTAAGTCCCGAAGGGACGGGCTGAAAATAGCCCAGGATGAAATCCTGGGACCGGTTATGAAAAACGAGTCAGTCCCGCAGGGACGGCTGAAAATACCCCAGGATGGAATCCTGGGCGCGCTGCTGACCCCCCATCACGTAACCAAATCTCGCTAGGGTTAGTTCTCACGCCAAATCGACAGAGACGGAAGGCTTTAGCCCCTGAGGGCACCATTACTGCGGTTCGCTCCCTCGCCATAAACCCTGAAGCTCAGTTGCCAGGCGGAGTTGGGGGCGGCGGCGCGGCCTCGACGGAGCCCGGGGGCCCGATGCCGATGCTGCCTGGATATTGAGAAGGACCTTCGTCGGGCACAGCCGGTGCGGGAGCAGGCGCCGTATAGGGTGGCCGAGCCGGGGAGGATTTGCCGGGAGGCGTGAAGCCATCCCCCGAGAAGCGCGGAATACCAAAGTGACCGCGAAGGTGCAGCAGGTCGATCGTGCTGATGTCTCCATCAAAGGCGATCAGGTTGAGGTCCCTCGGCCCGGAGAACAGCAGCATCATCCCGGTCACATCCATATGCGCAAAATTGATCCAAAGGTCGGTCTGCCCGGCGTCAAAGGGATCACCCTTGGCATGCGCGGCGACCAGGTGCCTCCAACCGGCGGCTTCGTATTGCCGCCTAATCAGATCAAGTGCTGCGGGATCATACAGGCCAGGCGCCGCAAAGTGATAACTATGGACGGAGATGCCGTTCAGCTTGGCGATGGCCGCGCGCGCGTTTGGATCGGCATCGCCGACGAAATAGCCCGCCAGTTGAAGCATCGAGCGGTCGAAGGTGAAATCGGTGTGGAAAGCCGCGCGCTGGCCTATGGCCGCAAAACTCGGAGGGACCCAATTCCAGGGCATCGGTTGATTCGTCCCATAAGGCAGATCCTTGCCCAGGCAAGCTAAAGGTGCCAGCAGCAGGACCAGTGCGACGGCAATGCGGGTGGGGGTACGCAACATGGCTGCTTTCGCTCCTCCACGATAAGACGCCAAATGCGGGGAAAAGTTGTGGCGATTCCAAGGTCAAAGTAGCACACCGGGCTGCGCGGATCACTCGGGAGTTGTGCAAAGAGAAGACTCAAAAAGCGCGCAATCTCACCCTTGGCAAAGAACCTGACTTGTGCCGCCGCTGAAGTTTGCCGATGAACGGACCGTAGGGGCACAAGAGCGGCGTGACCACGTCCATCAAGCCTGAGGCGGCACGGCCACGAACCTACACGATCCTCGCTTTGGCGTTGTTGATCCGGGTGCTTGTGTTGTGGTTTGCTGTGGCGCGGTTTCCCCACGCCTGGCTCTTTACGCGCGGGATCGAGTTGGGAATTCTGGCCCAATCCTTGTTGTCAGGACGCGGTCTCAGTTCTCCATTCGGCGGTTCTACCGGTCCCACCGCTCTGCTCGCTCCCGCGTACCCCGCATTCATAGCCCTCGTCTTCCGCATCTTCGGATCCTTCACTCTTGCCTCCGCCATCACCATCATGGCCGCGCAGTTGCTCTTCAATCTGCTCACCGTTCTGGCCATGATGCACATTGCGCAACGCTGCTTTAGCCATCGGGAAGCGAATGTGGCCGGGACCTTCTGGGCAGTTTCGTTACCGCTCATCTGGATGCCCACCATATTTTGGGAAACGTGCCTCTCGACACTGCTTCTGACCGGAATGGTGGCATTGTCCTTGCACTTTGAACAGGGAACCAGATCTGTTCTGTGGCTGGCCATGGGAGGTTATTGCGGGGTCGCGGCCCTGGTGAACCCGGCTTTGCTGCTTCCCATGCTCGGGATGATGGCATGGGTAATCTGGCAGGCTCGGCCCTGCCTTCCACATCGGCCGCTGCTGGGCCTGCTGGCGCTGGTAATGGTATTTGCTCCGTGGCCGATACGAAATGCGCTTGCTCTCCACGCCTTCATTCCTTTACGCAGCACGGTTGCATTCGAGCTCTGGATGGGAAATCGCCCGGGAGCAAACGGCTTTCTCGACGAGACGGCGTTTCCCTTATTCAACCGCCGGGAATTCAGCCGGTACGCCGACCTGGGCGAGGTCCGCTACATGGAGGCTAAGTCGGCACTGGCAAGGACTTACATTGAGGCACATCCGGCTGCGTTCGTCCGCCTGAGCGCGGTGCGATTCCTCCGTTTCTGGAGCGGAACCGGGACCGAGGGCGGCTCGGCATGGTTCGCCCTCCATGCACTATTGACTACTTCTCTTGGCGCCGCCGGCATCCTGCGGCTGTGGCGGCGGCGCCGCTTCTCCTTGGCCGCCTTGTTTATTCTGCCGCTGTTGCTGTTTCCTTTGCCCTACTACGTAACCCACGCGGAATTCCGCTACCGGCTCGTGCCTGATCCCCTGCTGACCATACTCGCCGCTTTTGCGGTTACAGATTTTTTCTCCCGAGCGGCCAGATGACGGCGACTGCGGAGACGACTCTCGCGCCATGGTTGCGCTGGGTGCTGCCATCGTTCAGCGATCTGTTTTTTCTCGTGCTCGTAGTAATGCTCGGGTTCAGCCCGATGCATGGGGCCTTGCTGCGCGATGCCGATATCGGTTGGCATATCCGGACCGGCGAGATCATTCTGGCCACGCGGGCGGTTCCGCGTACGGATCCCTTTTCCTACACCAGGCAAGGAGCGCCGTGGTGTGCATGGGAGTGGCTTTACGACGTACTGATTGCCGTCATTCACCACCTGTCGGGGATGAACGGAGTCGTGTTCTTCACCGCGGCGATCATCGCCACCACCTTCGCTCTTCTGTTTCGCTTCGTTTTGCGGCGGAGCCACAATCTTTTGCTGGCCGGGTCGCTGACACTCCTGGCAGTCGCCGCGGCGCAAGTTCATATGTTGGCCAGACCGCACGTTATCAGCTGGCTGTTCGCCCTGCTGTGGATAGAAATCCTATGCCGTTTCCAGGAGGGCGAGCCTTTTGCGCTGGTTTGGCTACCGCTGCTGATGGTGGTTTGGGTGAACCTTCACGGCGGATTCGTTCTGGGGTTGATCCTGCTGGGAATCTTCGCCGTTGGCGCCTTCTTCAACACCCTGGCCGCCCCGCAAAAGAACGACGGGCGAAAAATCGCGTTGCTGGGAGCAACCCTGCTCCTTTGCCTGCTGGCCACTTTGCTGACCCCGTATGGTTACGAGTTGCCTGTTCATGTGTATCGGTATCTATCCGATAGCTTTTTAATGAACAGTATTGACGAATTTGCGTCTCCGAATTTTCACCTCGCGGTCTATGGCTACTTCGAACTGTTCATCCTCCTGGGAATGGTGGGCGTTGCGCTCGCGCGCCAACGAGTCACCGCGGCTGGATGGCTGACTTTATTCTTCTCCATCTACGCCGGCCTCTACGCGGTGCGCAACATCCCCATCTCCGCAATTCTGATGAGCGTGATCCTCGGACCGCCGTTAGCCCTGGCTGTTTCCCCGCCGAGCGGAACCGCGCCCCGATGGCTGGCTTCGCTTCTAAGCACGGGACAGGGCATCTCGAACAGCATGTCGCGGCTGGAAGTCCAATTTCGCGGTCACGGTTTGCCGTGGATTGTTCTGGCTGGCTCTTTGCTGCTGCTACTGAACGGTGGACGCCTGTCTTCGACACAGCTGGTCGCGACCCGCTTCGATGAGAAGATTTTTCCCGTGAAAGCCGTCGACTTTGTCCAGCAACGAGAGATCCACGATCATCTTTTCAGCACGGATGCATGGAGCGGCTACCTCATCTACAGGCTGTATCCGCGGATCGCTGTTTACTTTGACGACCGGCACGACTTCTATGGGAGAGCCTTCATCAAGCAGTATGCCCAGGCCATCCTGGGAACCCGGGAATGGCGGGAGCCGCTCGATCTCTACCAGGTGAAATGGGCGCTTCTGCCGGCTGATTCCCCGCTGTCGAGCCTCTTGCGCGAGAGCCGGGATTGGCATGTCGACTACGAGGACAGCCTGGCCGTGGTTTTCTCCAGGTGCCGGCTTGCCTGTGGCAAGTTGCGAGAGGAATGAAGGCGAGTAACAGAATTGTCGTCTCGACCGATACGAGGACAGCCTGGCCGTGCTTTTCTCCAGGTGCCGGCTTGCCTGTGGCAAGTTGCGAGAGGAATGAA
>JBARKD010000669.1:0-16684 GCA_049800615.1 Acidobacteriaceae bacterium
TGAAGCAACGCTCGCCATGCTTGCCAAGCAAACGGCGGCGAGTGAGGCCGGGCGATATTCCTAGCTGTCCTGTCGCCCCGGCCTTCAGTCCAAGGGAACGGGGTTTAAACCCGCGGACATGCCCCCGCTCTCAAAATCAGGGCTTTATCATAGCCCTGGCGGCGGGGCATTGTTGGGGCGGATTTCCTATCCGAGGACTTCTAAGGTGTTAAGCTTCCACGGGTGAAGGCCGAACGCTAGTTTGTTGCTCGCGGCCGATACCGTCCCTACCTTGTCGCCGAGAAGGTTTGTCTCGGATGCACTGGCTACAGGAATGTCCAACTGGACTGTGGCTTGCCCGCCGGCGCCGCTAATTTCCAGTGTTCTAAGTTCGAAGCCCTTACTTTCCTTCTTGCGAAACACCATGAGATGAGCGCTCTCTGGGTTTACGCTTAAGAAGCTCTTTGCCGGAGGCAGGCTACCGCTCTCGGGCCCGTTGGGCTGGCTGACAACCGTGATCGGCTTTTGGCTGAATTCATCGGCAGCGCGCGCACGTTCGGCATTGCTGAAGTTCTTTCCATGCGGGCGCAATAGGTGACGGTATTCCGAGTAGCGGGGCCAACCATATTCGCGAGAATAGAAAGACTCCCACTCGCGCATGACCAGGTTGGCGAACGCTCCGTCGCCTTCTCGTTTGAAGTACTGTGTTCCCGGATGCAATACCAGGAGCCCACTGTCTTTCCCAACCAGATCTACAAAAGTGCGGCCCTGAAAGACCTCGTGCTGTGTAGCTTCCATCCCTAGCGGGAAATCACGAACGACCGAGGTGGTTTCGAAATTAGGAGCGAAGGTCAGCCAGTAGCCTTCCTTTATCTTGACCGGAAAATGGTCCTTTGGATCCCAGGCATCGACCGCTGGTGGAATTTCTGCGAGGACTCTGGTCGTGACCTCGACCGCCGGGGAACCTGCGTACAGGGAGATCCAGGTCTCGAATGCCAAAAGCGGCCACTCCTGGCGTGTTTTAAGCGTAGCGCGGAGCGGGCCCTTGTCTACCCAGGTGTACGTAGCATCGGATGCAAAGCTATCGTAAGACTTCGGGATCGGTACCTGGTGTCCAGCCGGCGCAGCGGTAGTGTAGAGCGTGTATTCCTGGTTGGGTGTTCCTGTGAAACGTGGGAACGCGCCGTTGCCGGCTTTGAGCATCTCCTGGCCAGTCGTCTTGTCGATCAGGCTGGCGATAGCCCCGTGGTTCTGGTCTATTCGTATTTTCAGATGATTGTTTTCGAGAGTGAATTGCTGCTCGTCGACTTTGAGGTCCGTATCGGTGGCTTGCGCGCTTGTGGCTGTGAACTCCAGATAGTAGGTGTCATATCCGAGGCTGGGAAGATTTTCCGCAACGAAAGATATCTCAGCAACCAATAAATCACCTTGCTCGCTTGTATGGCTCTCTATGATTTGAGAGAGCGCCACGTGGCCGGAGTGGTGCTTAACGACAATCCCACGAATCTTTTCTGGTATGGGATAGATTCTTCCGGTTGTGGCTATAGCCGTGCGCTCCCAGGCGCATGGATTAAAAACCGTCACTGTGCGCTGGTCGCTCTTTCGATCCGCCGAACCGATTTGGCCCGCGATATGCCGAAGGGATGCGTCCAGTACGGCTTGTCCCTGCTTCTCCGACTCATCGAGGTGGCCGTACCCAATCGCGCCCCAGGTCAAATTGTGATAGTCCTCGATACGATCAAGGGGCGCCATCCGGTTGCCCTGCCAACGAGAGTATTCGCACAGCGCGACGTCATGGCTCTGCGACGCGAGCAGGTGCTTCCAGGCCGCCTCCATCGCCTGCGGCTGAGCGGGCGCACCGAGATGGGAGGCAATCGCGTCAAAGCGTTCTGCCGCGAGCAGCGTTGCTTCGACCTTGCGATCCATCACCCGCAGTTGATCGCCTCCCAAGCCCCACGTAAGCAGTTTGCTCCATGCGTCCATGTCGAAATAGACGGCCTTGTCAGGCGCAGGACCGTACTTGTCGAGATATTCCTTCAGTGTGACAAATTCAACGTCAGAATCTTCTGCGACCTTGGCATACTTTTTCGCCCTCTCCAGATAAGCTGGACTCTCCGGCCGGTCCCAACCGAACTCCTCCCAGGTGAAGATGAGCGGTTTTCCCAGCGCACGAAGTTGTTTGAATTCGTCAGAAGAGGCAAGCGTCTTGATATCAGGCGAATACCCAAAGAGCCCGTTCCTGGGCGTACTCGGCACTTTGCTGCCATCCATTCCCTGCCACTCGAACGCATTGACCTCAAGGTGGGGAACGCCGGCCTTTCCCCAGGTATCCACTTGTGAGAGGCTGGCGTAGCGGTAGCCGGCTCCCAGTACAATCTGCGGAATTTGCGGATGAGAAAATTCTTCTTCGTCGAGGAAGGTGACCATCTTGTAGTCGAGTGCCTCGAGGATGGTGTTGCGTCCGTCAACGATTTGACGGATGTTCGACTCACCACTGAACATTGTCCCCAACGGTTGACCATAGGTGCCGCCGATCAGCTCGATTTTTCCCGCGGCGAGATAGGGCTTCAGACGGTCAGCGATTTCGGGAAATTTCTCTGCCATGAATTCGTAGGCGCGCGCATCCCACTCGATGCAGGTTTTGACGTGGGGTGCGAGATCTGCCATCCCCATCGCGTCGATCGCCGAAAGAACGCAAGACTCGATGCCCAACTGCCAACCGATGCCGATATAGCTCCAGTGGTTACACAGCGCGACGCAAAAGCCTTCCGCGTTGTGCGTTGTTTCCGCTAAAAGATTTCCGGGCAGGTGAGACAGGGCCGCACTGGCGCCACAGAGTAGACCACTCTTGACGAAATTTCTGCGATTGAGGCGACGGTTCATGGGTGAAGTCTCCAGTCCGGGCTTCTCTTGAAGTCTGAGGCTACTACCCCACACTGCTTAGGGTTGATTTAGCATCGGCGAGCCATCAGAAAGCCCGGGAAAACGGTTGCTGCCAGTCTAGCTGGGCCGAAACAAGCTTTCGACCTTTGTTCACAGGATTGAACGTCGCGATGCGGGATCGGTACCGATCACGGCGCGGGGAACGTGTCCTCCGTCTCAAGTCTGAATGTTCAGCCCAATGAACAATCCTGGTAGTTTGTGGCAATCACAAATACACTTCTTCCAAGCGGAATCCTGGTGCTTCCGCGGGGTCGTAAGCCCCTTTTTAAATCGATTCCTTGTCAGCGAGTGTGAGGGCTTCGAGGCTTTGCGAATTCGATCGATGAATTGCACCCCATGAACAAAATAGTAATCCCCTGAAGACGGAAGAAGAGCTGGCGGCGTGTGCGGTAGCAGCTGGCAGCGCGATATCTTCTATGGTGGGTTGCCTTTGCCTTGCAAGAGGCGTTGCGGACGACTGTGTGTGCCTGAACGATAGGCGCAAAATAGATTTTCAAGGGCAGTCGACAGACGAGCGTCTTGATAGGTGACGAGTTTGATGGACCGAAGAGATTTCCTACAAAGCGCATTAGCATCTACAGTTTTTAGTTCCATCTTTGGAAGAGCATCGCGGCTGCTCGGGGCAGATTTTCCGGCAACCGAAGACAATATAAATTGGGCCGCCCTGAATCAAAAGCCCAGCGTCCAGGCCTCCAGTTTTGTCGCCGATCCTCCGTGGGGATACTCACCCATCAACGCCATTGGCGGAGATCTCATGAACTCGTGGGAAGCAGATGGGCAGGCATCGGGCGCATGGCTCGAGGTCAAATTTGCACAGCCGCGTCCGGTCAGCGAGATCTGGGTTCTACCCAAAGCCCTGCCGCGAGATGTTCTGGGACAGGATGTCTACAACCTTGCCTACAGCCGCGTACAGTGGTTCCAGCCCCCTCGTCACATCCATGTAAGCTTCGCAGATGGCGATACGGTACGCGCAGAGCTAAGTCAGACCGATTACTTTCAGATCATCACCCTTCCTCAAACCAGGCAGACATCCAGCGTCCGTATCACGATAGACGATGTGTGGCCGAAGGCTGGAGGTAAGGAGACGGGGATCGGGAAGGTCCGCATCTTCGCCCAAAAGCATGTGACCTCCTTCGATATCGACACCTACAAAATGTATGACGCGGATGGGGCGCAGCCAGTGCAAGCGGCGACGCTGCACCTGATCAATCCAGGAAAGGAAATCAAAGGTAGTAAAGTTGTGGTCTCGCTTCGAGGAAAGGTTGTGAAGCAGGTTGCGTTGGCCCCGATTCCCGCCAGCGCCACAACCCATCAGGATATATGGATTCCGGCGCCCTTCGAGGACGAAGAGATGGAGTTTGCAGTTGTTTCGACTCCTTCAGAATTCTGCTGTAAGCGCAATCTCCTGGTGCCCACCTACAATCCAACCT
This sequence comes from Acidobacteriaceae bacterium, assembly GCA_049800615.1. GTDB lineage: Bacteria > Acidobacteriota > Terriglobia > Terriglobales > Acidobacteriaceae > PALSA-350. The sequence goes on from JBARKD010000669.1 coordinate 4,353, forward strand.
ACTTTAACGGCGGCACGTTCTCGTTGAATTGCACCAACCACAACGATCTTGGTTGGCTGAATACGCAGGCCCTGACGGCAGATTTTCGTTCCTCAGACCTTATTGTGCCCGCGCTCGGACTGCTCAAAGAGTATCCGGAATTCTTGTACTCGATGGAGTGCACGGCCTATCTGATGGAGTTTCTTGCCCGGCACCCCGAGCTGCGTGACGAGATGGTCGCCAATATGCGGAGCAGGCGCTTCACCTGGGGTGCAAGTTATGTCGAGTGTCAGGAGGCGCACGTTGGGCCCGAAAAGCTGGCGCGACAGTTCTATTTTGGCCGGCTATGGCTCAAGAACACATTTCCTGGTATCGACACTTCGTTCTATGTTAAGACGGATCCGCCCTCGATGACCCTGCAGATGCCGCAGATTCTGACCAGGGCCGGGGTCAAATACTGCATCCAGGGCCGCATGCCCTATGGTTTTTACAACTGGATCGGCCCCGACGGATCGAGCGTGCTGGTGTATGGCTATCACTACGTGGATCCTATGCGCTTGCTCGATCCCAAAGACAATCACGGGTGGCTTCGCTATGCGGAGCAGCGGGAAGAGTATTACAGCGAGCACAGTCTTCCGCGCGCCTTCATCTACGATTACACCAGCGACTACTTGCCACCGCAACCCGCCCTGCCGCCTTATGTACGCCAACAGAACGTGGCCATGGAAAACTTTGCCACGGTGTGGAATAAGCATTTTAGTGACAATCCAGGGCGCCAGATTCACCCGCCTAAAATGCAATTTACCGCTCCACAGCAGTTCCTGGAAGAGTTCACCAAATCTCCTATAGACATCACGACTCTGTCTGGCGATTGGCCCTTTCCCTGGGCCTATTACGATGAACCGAGCAATCGCGAAGCACTCCTCCTTGGCCGAACTGCACACAACCAATTACTTGCCGCGGAATCTTTGTACGCGGGCCTAAGCCTTCATCAGGGTTTTCAAGATTACCCCGCGCAAAAGTTCGAGGAAGCCTGGAGAGCTGATGTCTGGCCCGATCACGGATGGGGTGGGAATCACGGCTTACTTACCGACAAGGTTTATGCCGACTCCTATGCACGTTCCAAGACACTCTCTGACGAGCTTCTCCGCTCGGTGAGTGCTGGTATGGCAAGCCGTGCGGCCAAAGCATCCGATGGTCAGATTCCTGTGGTCGTCTATAACCCGCTTGCCTGGGAGAGGACCGACCTGGTCGAATGTCAATTTCGCGCTCCCTCCGGTTGGATCAATCTAAGCCTGCATGACAGCAGTGGCAAAGAACTCCCCTTTGAGATTGTAGAGGGGCACTTCGGAGCAGAAGCTACCACGGTTCTATTTGTCGCGAGCGCCGTGCCCTCGGTAGGTTACAAGACCTACTATTTTGCATCGTCATCGAATCCGGCTCCCGCTCTAACCACCCTAGCCGGCGATACGATTGAAAACCAGTTCTATCGGCTTACTTTCGGGGCCGGAGGCATCAAGAGCCTTTACGATAAGCGATCCAAGTGGGAAGTACTGCGCACAGACAAGTTTGAAGGTGGCGAGGTCATCCAATTCACTGCGCCTGGACAAGCATGGGAAGACCCTGAGATCGTCACCATGCAGGACTTCGACAAGACTTCCAAGCATTCGTTTCCGTTCAAGCAGTTATCCAAGAGCGCTCTGCGTGTGACCGCCGTTCGTGAAGCGCAGTTTCAGAACTTCGGCTTACGCGAATCATTCCACCTCTATGAGCAGCTCGACCGAGTGGACGTCGAGGTGGAGATTCTGGACTGGAACGGCACCAAAGAGAGGGAACTGCGGGTTGTCTTCCCACTGAACCTGGACCAGGCCAAGTTATGTTATGAAGTTCCATTCGGCACCGTCGAGATGGGCAAGAATGAAATAGATTTCTCTCTCCTTCCGCCGGATGTGGATACGCAGTGGACTCCATCGATCTACGGAGGCCGGCATCCTTTGACTTTTCGTGAAGCGATCAATTGGATTGATGCGTCCTCGCCTGACTATCAGAGTGCCGGATGCCTGGCTGCCTCCGACATGACTGTGCATCTCTTTCGTGATGAAACGGTCAACCCGGTGAACTACCCTATCCTGCAGCACGTATTGCTGTCGGTTCGCAAGAGCCTGGCGTGGAATCCGGAGTATTGGTTCACACAAGCGGGAACGCACCGATATCGCATGTCTCTCATGCCCCACGAGGGCAGCTGGCGGCTTCGCTATCGCGAGGCCATCGGGTTCAATCATCGCTTGATTGCGTGTTTCGGGGATTCGGCCGCACCGGCCGCTGGGGCGCCGCTTCCTGAATCTGGGAACTACCTGAAACTGGAGCCCTCCAACCTGATTGTGACTGCGATGAAGAAGAGCGAAGGCAGCGATTTCATCACCATCCGATTTTACGAAGCAGAAGGAACCGCTTGCACCGCCCGCGTTCATCTGCCGAAAAGCATTCGAGAAGCATGGAAGACCAACCTGATCGAGGAGAACGAAGAAGCTGTCAAACCTCGCGACGATGGCGGCCTAGAACTGGCAATCAAGCCATGGGAAATCGCCACGATCAAAGTGGCAGTCGGATCGGTGACGCGGTTCTAACCAAACAAATGCGCTGCAGTTGATGCTGAGGCCCACGGGCAAAGATAGTGATGATGAAAAATCCGGTAGATGAATCATTTGGCCCGCTTAAAGGTTTAGTAGTGCTTGATTTCAGCCAGTTGGCTCAAGGACCGTATGCGACCCAAATCCTGGGCGACCTGGGCGCGGAGATCATTAAGGTAGAGCCACCCAAGGGCGATTGGATGCGTCATTGGAGTATGGCCAATTTGTACCTTAACGGTGAAGGCGCGTCGTATTTGTGCCTTAATCGAAACAAACGCAGTATTGCCCTCGACCTTAAGCAGCAGGCAGGCGTCGACGTCGCGAAACGGCTGGCGGCCCGGGCAGACATAGTGATTGAGAACTTTCGCCCCGGGGTGATGGACCGGCTCGGCTTGGGTTGGGAGACTCTGTCAAAAATTAATCCTCGCCTTGTCTACTGTGCCAGTTCAGGCTTTGGACATAAGGGTCCCTACGTCAAGCGCCCGGGCCAGGATCTTCTCATCCAGGCGGTTGCCGGTTTGGGGTTCATGGTTGGTCAGGCCGACGATCCCCCTATGGGAATCCCGATCGGTGTCGCCGATTTTGTCGCGAGTCAACATATCGCCTACGCCGTATTGGCAGCCATCTACAGCCGCGAAAAGACCGGGGTTGGACAGCGTGTTGATGTCAACTTGCTTAACTCCTTGCTGGCGATCATGATCCAGGAACTCACGGTGTATCTCAATGGCGGGGGCACACCAGAACGCAGCCGCAGCCATATTCCCAGCCCCTATCTGGGCGCGCCCTACGGATTCTATAAGACCGCGGATGGTTACATCGCCATTTCCATGAATCCGCTCGATAAACTGGCGCGATTGATTGGGGTCGAAGGATATGAGGGCCGGTCGGAGTCTCAGGTGATCGACGGCCGCGACGAAGTTCGGCGGGATTTGGCCAAGGGGTTTGTCAAACGGACCACCAAGGAGTGGCTTGAACTGCTGTTCAAAGAAGACATCTGGTGCTCGCAGGTGAACGACTTTGCTGAGGTGGAAAAAGACCCTCAGATCGCAGAGAACGAGATGATTGTGTCCTGGGAGCAGCCCGATGTTGGAACCGTCCGCAGCGTCGGCATTCCGGTGAAATTTCAGGGTACGCCTGGAAAGATCAACCGCCCGGCGCCTGCGATTGGCGAACACACGACCGAGGTCCTTCGCTTATTCGGCGGATATACGGAGGAAGAGGTAAGCGCGCTTCAGGATCAAGGCGCCGTCTGGACCGCTGACCCTCCCAGGACCAAGGCCGTTGCTGAGTAGCGACCGGAGGGCAAATAACATACCCTAACATACCTGCAAGGAGGCCCAGAGTGGGCAAAATCGCCACAGTTGCTGAGCTCGTCGACCAGATCCCAGGCGGAGTTGCCCTGGGTATCGGCGGTGTCCATTTTTCCCGGGTTCCCATTTCACTTATTGAGGCACTTCTCGCGAGTGGCAAGAAGGACTTTACGTTTATCAGCTGGGGTGGCGGGGTGCCCCTGGAGATGTTTCTCGAAGCGGGCGCGGTGAAGAAGCTGTGCTTCGCATTCTCCAGCCTGGACGTCTTTGGACTCGCGCCACACTTCCGTAAAGCTCTCCAAGAGAATCGCATCGAGGTAGAAGAATGGACAGCCCTGGCGATGATCCAGGGCCTGCACGCCACATGGATGCGCCTTCCGGAAATGCCTTTCCAGGCACCGGTCGGCTCCGACATGATGTCGAGCGGCGATTTTTGGAGGATCGGCGAGTTACCGGTGGAAGCAGGCCTGGTTGGATATGCGCGAGCGCTGTTCATCGACAGCTTATTGCTGCATGCGCAACGTGCCGATCGGGCCGGCAACATTGAAATCGAGGGCGCGCGCGGTCTTGACGTATCGATGGCCGGCGCGGCCAGGCAGATCTTTGTCACCGTGGAAGAGATTGTCGAGACCGGCACGCTTGGCAGCGCAAAAAACTCATTTGTTCTGCCCAGGGAATTCATTACAGCCGTCGCGTGTGAACCGTTCGGCGCATATCCGACTTCCTGTTTGCCTTTCTATACCACCGACTACCGCCAACTGCAGCAGTTTGCGCAACGCGCATCCGTGAAAGATTTTGCAGGCATCACTTCCGAGGGAAAACCTAAAGTTGCACTTGCAACATTTTCTGCGCACGAAGGTCGGCGGGAATTGCTGGCTGAGGCGGCAAAGGTTAGCGTAAGTGAGCTCACCGAAGAGACCTCCAGGAGGGAATCAGCAACAACCTTGCGGGAAGACTACACGCCGGAAGAGTTTCTGGCTGTTTGTCTTTCGCGCGAATACGACAACAGCAGTATTTGTTCCGTCGGGTCAGTTTCGCCACTCGCGGGGGTATCTTATTTGCTCGCTATGCGTACCCACGCCCCAGAGCTTACGTTGATCGCGTTCAACGGAGGCTTCATCGACGTCGATGTTCATCCGATCTCCATGTCACTGAACGAATCCCTTGATTTTCAGACTGCCAAGGCGGTGTGGGGCGGCGACGATACCTATCACTGGTATTACCAGCAGGGACGAATTACCCATGAGGTGATCCCCGTCGCACAGGTGGATGTTCACGGTCGCACCAATAATGCCTGGATTGAAAATGCTGGTAAGCGAGTTCGTCTTCCAGGCCAGGGCGGAATGGCAGACGTTGCTAACCTCCATAAGAATTTTGTGTTGTACCTCACACGGCACGCGCCCGAACGCTTTACTGACCTGGTCAAATTCTGTACCGCTTCGCGCGGTCTCGCACGCGACGACGAGCGGCGCCAGGTCGGCTTGCAGCCAGGTCATACCCGATTACTTACGAATCTAGGCATATTCGAGCTGGACCTCGATAAGGGCCGGTTTCGGCTCGTGAGTATTCACCCCGGCGTCTCTCTCGAACAGATTAGCGAGCAGACGGGCGGCGAGGTGCTCCCGGTCGACCCACTACCTGTAACTCCGATCCCCACGGCGCATTATCTCCGCCTCATCCGTAACGAGATCGACCCGTTCGGTCTCAGGCGTCTCGAGTTCACTTCTGGCCGAGCACGAAATGAGATTTTGACCAGCATTCTTGATGAAGAAGAGTCGACCATCAACGCTATCTCCCTGGCGTCGGCGCGGACTCGACGGTAATGGGAGGTCAAGTGAAGACGCTCAGAGGCATGACCTGGAATCACGACCGCGGATTGAAGGGCTGCGGGCGCCGCTATTTGCGGGCTACGGCCTTTTCCGATGGAAGCTGCGAGGTGTCCCATCCGCCGCCCAGTGCCTCAATGAGTTGAACGCTGCTGGTCATCTGTTGGACTTGCAGAGTAATCGCCGTTTGCTGATTGCCCAGCAGAGATGTCTGGGCAGTAAAGACGTTGAGGTAGGTATCCACGCCTGTCTTGTAACGAACGAGGGAGAGGTCATAATAACGCTGGGCAGCGGCAATGCTATTCTGCTGCTCTTGCCTTTGCTCGCCCAGCCAGCGTACGGAAGCCAGGTTGTCCTCGGTCTGCTGAAATGCTGTGAGAACAGTCTGCCGGTAGGCTGCTGCATCGGCCTCGTACTGCGCCTTGTATTGGGCGATGAGCCCTCGGCGAAGTCCTGCATCAAACAGTGTCTCCGAGGCGGAGGGGCCAGCGGAGAAGAACCGGCTGGGCCAGGTGAACAGACTGCCGATCTTCTCGCTCTCGAGCCCGAGGTTACCACCGATGGTGAAGGTCGGATAATAGGCTGCAGTTTCGACGCCGATCAAAGCATTGGCTTCGGACATCGTCCTTTCCGCAGCGGCAATGTCTGGACGGCGCTCAAGGATCTGGGAAGGCACTCCAATCGGAATCGCAGGCACGTTGTTGGTCAACTGCCGTTTGGGTATGGAGAATGACGACGCGGCCTGCCCTGTAAGGACCGCGATCGCATGCTCAAACTGGGCGCGGGCGATGCGGAGATTGGTAGCGGATGCGACGGCGGTGTCAAGGTTCAGCTGCGCCTGTGCCACCGATTGCTCGGTGTCCACTCCCGTCCTGCTGCGGACCTGGGTAAGAACGAGGTCTTTGTGATAGGCCTCGATGGTTTGCTGATAAAGGTCTATGAGGGAATCCTGCCCCCGCACTTCGAAGTAGAACACGGCGAGGTTCGCCTGCTCTGTCAATCGTTCGTTTGCCAGATCGGCAGCGCTCACCTGGGCTGCATTAGCAGCCTGGCGAACTGAATTGCGAATGCGCCCCCAAACGTCGGGCTCCCAGGAAACGTCAAAGGGCAGACTGAAATCGTTACTGTTCGGATTGATACCAGGGAAAGTCTCAGACGTATTGGCAGACGTGCGCCCCCTCGTATAGGCAGGGCCAACCGAGACCGTCGGGTAATACGCGGCTCGCGCCTGCCGGACTTGAGCGCGGGCCGCCATGAAATTCTGAAACGATTGCGCGACGTTCTGGTTTGAGATATTGAGCTTCTCTTCCAGGGCGTTCAATTCCGGCTCGTTGTAGATCTCCCACCAGTTACCCCTCAAAATCGCATCCTGCGGAGTTGCCGGCATCCACGTGGTGCCGTCGGCCGACTGTTGCGGCACAGCTTCCTTGAAGGCGGGTGGCGCCTGTGTGACTGGAGCGACGTACTTTGGACCTACAACACATCCCTCGAGCAACAGCAGGCACGCTGCCAGGACGATTGTGCTGCTCAAGTGGGGTCTTGCGGTTCCGCATGTGGATGTTTTGCCGAGCTTCATCATGTCTTCCTAAATTGCTGGATTGCTCGCCGCCGCATTGTATGGAAGGGCGCCGCGGCGGCTGAATCGGTGACTGAGGCGATCGAAATATAGGTAAATAACCGGTGTGGTATAGAGCGTCAGCACCTGGCTGAAGATGAGACCTCCGCAAACGGCGACCCCCAGAGGGCGGCGCAGCTCTGAACCGGTACCCGTTCCCAAGGCAAGCGGCAAAGCGCCAAAGAAAGCCGCCAGCGTGGTCATGAGGATTGGCCTGAAGCGCAACATCGCTGCTGCAAAAATCGAATCTTCCGTGCTCATCCCCTGCTCACGTTCCGCCAGGAGCGCGAAGTCGATCATCAGGATCGCGTTCTTCTTCACAATGCCAATGAGCAGGAAGATGCCAATGACCGAAATGACGTCGAACTCGCTGTGGAACACTAACAATGCAAATACAGCGCCTACACCTGCGGAAGGGAGGGTGGTTAGGATCGTGATTGGATGGACGAAGCTCTCGTACAAAATTCCCAGAACAATATATATCGAAAGAAGAGCCGCGACGATGAGCAGCGGTTCGGTCGATAGGGACGCCAGGAACGCTTGAGCCGTCCCTGCGAATTGGGCGCGCAGGGTGGGCGGTGCTCCGATGCGCTGCTGCATCTGGTTGATGAGGACCGTCGCTTGTCCCAGCGATGTGCCCGGCGCGAGATTGAAAGAAATGGTCACCGAGGGAAAGAATGACGAGTGATTCACAGCCAGCGACGACGTAGCGGCTTGTGTCTTCGTGAAAGCCTGCAGCGGTACGGATGCCATACCGGATGCATGAACGTAGGTTGACTTGAGCGTGTTGGGATCGCGATAGAACTGGGGCGCAGCCTCCATCACCACGTAGTACTGGTTAAGAGAAGTGTAAATCGTCGACACCTGGGACTCTCCGAACTCGTCGTATAAGGATTGATCGATGAGCTGGGGGGTCACGCCGAAGCGAGCTGCCGTTCGCCGGTCGTAGTTCAATAACATTTGCATGCCGCTGTTTTGCTGATCGGTAGTAACGTCCTTGATCTGCGGCATCTTCAGCATCTCTTTGTAGATCAACGGCGCCCAGGTCGTCAGGTCGCCCACCGAATCGGCCGACATCTGATACTGGTATTGCGCGTTGCTCTGCCTTCCTCCAACGCCAATGTCCTGCGCGGCCTGCAGAAAGGTTGAAGCTCCCGTCAACGCGGTAAGCTTGGGACGAAGTCGATCGACCACCTGGCCGGCCGTAACCCCGCGCCGCTGCGCCAGCGGCTTGAGGGACATAAAAACGAAAGCCGTATTGCTGGCCCCGCCACCTCCGGTGAAGCCCTGGACTGCTTGAACCGCCGGATCCTCCTTGATGACCCGCTCAGTGTTGAGCAACGAAGCTCTCATGGCTGAAAAAGACGCGTCCTGGGAGCCTTGAAGACCACCAAAGATGAGTCCGGTGTCCTGCATCGGAAACAGCCCCTTGGGAACGTAGACAAAGAGAACGACATTCAGGGCAACGGTGGCAAACAGGCTGAGGATCACAAGGCGCGGATGCTTGAGCCCCCAGGTGAGGCTCCGCCGGTAGATCTCCAGCAGACCGGAAAAGCCACGGTCGCTGAGACGATAGAAAAATCCGTGCTCCTTCTGATTGGCGGGCCGCAGCAGGTAGACACACATCATGGGTGTCACCGTAAGCGATATCACCATCGAGATGGCAATCGAAAGGCAGAGCGTCATGGCGAACTCGTGGAACAAGCGGCCGATTAGCCCGCCCATGAACAGCAAAGGCACGAATACCGCAACCAGGGAAAGGCTCATCGAGAGCACGGTAAAGCTGACTTCCTGGGCTCCCTTCAGGGATGCCTCCCAGGGAGACATACCGTCTTCGATAAAGCGCGCAATGTTCTCCATCACCACGATGGCGTCGTCGACCACGAAGCCGGTGGAGACGGTCAACGCCATGAGCGAGAGATTGTTGATGCTGTAGCCCAGCAGATACATTCCGGAAAACGTTCCGATCAGCGAGGTGGTCACCGCCACACCAGGCACCAGGGTGGCTTGCGGGCTGCGCAGAAAGACGAACACCACCGCAACCACGAGCATGATCGACAGCACCATCGTGATCTCCACCTCTTTGACCGAAGCTCGAATGGTGGTGGTGGTATTGATGGCCACTCCGAGTTTGTCACCGGCCGGGATGGACGCGTTGAGAGCAGGCAGTGCCCTGATGATGCGATCGGTGGTAGCGATGGCATTCGCATTCGGCAGGCGGTAAACCAGAAGCACCACGCTCGGCTTGCAGTTCGCAAAGCCGGCGGCTCGGGTGGTTTGTATTGAATCAGTCACCTGGGCTACATCCCGCAGTCGGACGATGCTGCCGTTTTTGGTATCGGCGCCAATCACTATGGGCGCATAATCGCTGGCTTTGGATATCTGATCGTTGGCGGTGATGTCGGCGATCACCGAGTCGTCGCTAAGTTGACCCTTGGGACGGTTGGAGTTTTGTCCTGCCAGTACCCGGGCAACGTCCTGCGGACCCAAGCCGTAACTGTTAAGTTGCTGCGGATTGAGATCGATGCGCACCGCGGGAAGGGAGCTTCCGACGACCTGGACCTGGCCGACACCGGATATCTGCGATATCTTCTGCTGGACTATTGACGATGCGGTGTCAAACATCTCCCCCTGGCTATGGGTGTCAGAGGTCATATTGAGCACCATGACCGGGAATGCGGACGAGTTCACCTTGCGGTATGTCGGGTTAGAAGGGAGATTTGCGGGCAAATAGGTTCGGGCAGCATTGATGGCTGCCTGAACGTCGCGAGCTGCACCATCCACGTCCCGGCTGTAGTCGAATTGTAGTGTTATCGACGTGGTGCTGAGGGTGCTCGAAGATGTCATCTGCGTGACACCGGCAATACGCCCGAACTGGCGTTCCAGCGGAGTTGCCACTGAGGAAGCCATGACCTCAGGGCTCGCTCCAGGTAATTGGGCCGCAACCGTGATGGTGGCAAAATCCACCTGCGGCAAAGAGGCAACCGGAAGCTTCACGAATGCCATGCAGCCGGCAATGATGATGCCTACCGTCATCAGGATGGTGGCGACGGGCCGCTTGATAAAGACGGCGGATAGGTTCACAGGGGTTCCGCCGTTCTGGGGTTATTCAAGCTGGGGCCGCTCCTCCACGAGAAACGTTGCGCCAGCCGGTCAAAGAACACGTAGATAACTGGAGTGGTGTACAGGGTGAGGATCTGGCTGACAAGCAGGCCACCCACCATGGCAATTCCAAGAGGACGGCGAAGCTCGGAGCCGATTCCTGAACCGAATGCCAACGGCAGGCCGGCGAACAGGGCGCACAGCGTGGTCATCATGATCGGCCGGAAGCGAAGCAGCGAAGCCTGAAAGATCGCGTCAGTAGCGTTCATACCCTGAGTGCGCTCCGCATCGAGCGCGAAATCCACGATCATGATGCCGTTCTTCTTGACGATGCCGATCAACAGGATGATGCCGATGATGGCAATGACGTCCAGGTCCTGATGAAAGATACGAAGCGCCAACAGGGCTCCCACACCGGCCGAGGGAAGTGTGGAGAGAATGGTGACGGGATGAATGAAGCTCTCATACAAGATGCCGAGGACGATGTACACAGCCACCAGGGCGGCAAAGATCAGCAACGCTTCATTGCTGCCGATGGACTGATAAGCCGCGGCGGTTCCCTGCAGATCGTCCTGGACACTGGCCGGCATCTTCAACCGGTCCCGTGTCTTTTCCAGAGCGTCTACGGCCTGGCTCAACGAGCTCCCAGGGGCCACATTGAACGAGATGGTGACCACAGGAAACTGCCCCTGATGGTTGATCGTCAACGGCGATGGAATGGTTGTGAAACGGCTGATCGCGGAAAGAGGAACAGGGTTGGAGGTGAATGACGAGGAGTTCGAGGAGCTTGACGAGCCGCCGTTGCTGTTTTGGTTGCTGTTCTGGTTACTGGAAGACGACTGCGTTGATGTGGAAAGCGCCGTTGCAGGCGTCGAGGACGCCAGGTTGATGTTGCTGGAAGTAGAAGAGGATGAACTCGCAGTGCTGGTAGACGAGGTTTGATTACCAGCCGTATTGGTCAGCGTGCTGGCCGGAGCAAAGGACGCCAGCCCGTTGTTGGACCCGGCATTCAAAGTGCTGACGGTGCCGCTCGAAGCTGCTGAGGTGCGGCCGGAAGTACTTTGCGCAGCCGAGCTGGAACTTGAGCTACTGGCGCCTTGAATATAGATAGCCTTGAGCTTGTCCGGGTTCTTCTGGAACTCGGGGAGCGTCTCCAGAATCACGTGGTATTGATTCGACTGGGTATAGAGAGTGCTGATCTGGCGCTGTCCGAACGCGTCATAAAGGGTGGAGTCGATCTCGTCCGGCGTAATGTTCAGGCGGGAAGCGGTGGCACGATCCATGTCCAGGTGCACGCTGACGCCATTGTTCTGCTGATCGGTGGTGACGTCGGTCATCTGCGGCAGCTTGCGCAGCTCGGCCACCATCTTTGCCGTCCACTGATTCAGTTCCGCAACATCCGGATCTTCCAGTGTGTACTGGTATTGCGTCCGGCTGACCCGATCGTCCACAGTGAGATCCTGGACGGGCTGGAGATAGAGGTGGATCCCCGGAACCTGGTCAACCCGCTTTTGTAGACGGGCGATCACTTCGGTTGCGGTAAGACGGCGTTCGGCAACCGGCTTGAGATTGATCTGAATCCGTCCGCTGTTCAAGGTGGTGTTGGTGCCATCCGCTCCGATGAACGAGGAGAGGGTCGCGACCGCGGGGTCCTTGAGGATCTCCTCACCCAACTGCTGCTGCTTGTGGGCCATCGCCGTAAAGGAGATGGACTCAGGCGCCTGGGTCACGCCCTGCAAAGTCCCGGTGTCCTGGGTGGGGAAAAAGCCCTTGGGAATCTCAATGTACTGGTAGATAGTCAGGACCAATAAGGCAGCTGCTACCAGCAGCGTCGCAGTCTCATACTGCAGGACCCATCGAAGGCTACGGC
>JBARKD010000670.1:0-1952 GCA_049800615.1 Acidobacteriaceae bacterium
CAGTAACGCTTTCTCTGAGACACTCCACTAGAGCAGCGCGGTACCTTTTAGCTTGCGGTTGGTTAAAGAGGGAAACGGCTCAAATTCTCGTGCAGTTGGGACCCAAGTGGAAACTAACCTGGCGGAAAAAGTTGGGGCAGCAGGCTCGAGTTCCCCTGAGGCTCATCTCATAACGCAGCTCGCCCGAGGCTGCCAATTGGCCCATCTGGCCACGATCACGGTGAATCCTGATTCCAGGCGAGATGCTGCCGCAGCGGCAATCGCAATCTACGAAAGCGCCGTGGACGAACTGCCAGACCTGAAGTTTACCGAGGAGCAGAGAGGGGCTCTGCATCACCGATTGAAGTTGCTTAGGGAAGACCTGCTGGCGACCGGTGACTGGGCGTTTCTTGTTCGCTCGCTCTTTGAGCACTAAACCTCCCGGCCCAGTTGCGCATCGCGGGCAAGGGAGCCTGACCGGCCGCATCATCCGGTCAAAACGCGCACCGCACCGCCTGCCCTAAGGCAGGGCATTCCTTGCAATGTTATGTACGTCTTCTGCGGGGGTACGCATGCCCCATCCTGTGTAGTGCTGGCTATTCCTGAAAGACGCAGAATGTTCGTGGTGTGTAACAGCAACCTTTCGCCAAAGGTTGGGTTTTCCGGAGTGTGGGCGGAGAAACGATGAGTCACTCCCTCGCCGCTGAGTTATAGGAGAGATACGATGAAAGTTACGAAATTAGGTTTGGCTGCTGCACTGTTGTGTATGCCGGCCGTTATGCTTGCTCAAACACCGGCGCCGGCAGCGACGCCGACGCCCGGCAAGAACGACTACAACATCAACCAACGCAAGGCCGCTCAGCAGCAGCGTATCGGGAACGGCGTAAAAAACGGGAAACTGACGGCAGGCCAGACCGCGCATCTGGAACATCGGGAATCTTCGATCAATCACGAAGAGCACGCTATGCGCGCACAGGATAACGGGCATCTGACAAAGCAGGATCGCACTACCATCCATCAGCAGCAGAATCAGGCATCGCGCAAGATTTACCAGGACAAGCACGAGTAGTCTTATATCGGAAAGGGCATTCCTCCGGCCCACATTCCCTGCTCTCGCCGGCCACGTTCAGGGACTGGCGATGGTTTCTTTTCCCTGAGCGTTACAGGCCAACTCGTCTCCATCTCGAGTGAGCAAACAGCAGGTCCCTTTTGCTGGGCCAACGGTCAAGCCGTTGGCCCAGCTGAGGTGACAAGGTGATCGACTGCAAGGGAAATTGGCCTCAGAAAGGAACGCGAAGGAAGCCTCCGTTGGGGCCCGCTCCAACGATCACGCCGAAGTTGTTGATGGATGCCGGCGTGCCGCCCCCGGGAACATCAAACGTGGTGATATTCCCCGGTCGGTCGCGCACGAAGCTGTGATCCGGACCCACGCCATTCGGAAGGTTGTTGTAGTAGCCGACCATATCCCCTAATTCACTGAGTCCGGTGATCGATGTCTGGAAGCTGTTCGGCGGACTTACCGTCGTGTATCCGCCGCTGGCGCTACGGAAGAATACAAACTGGTAGTCCTGGTAGTTGAAGTAGAACCCCGCGATGTCTCCAAACGAGTCGATGGCTGTCGGGAAGGTCCCGCTGGACCCGGACATCGGATCGACAAATGTAGTGATCGTTCCATCGTGGGTGCGCACAAACCCCAGGACGAGGATTGGGGGCGGAGGGCCGCCCGGGTTACTCGGCGGATTCGTCGATCCAGTGATGGTCCCGAACAGATTAATTCCCGTTGCGCGGCCGCCTGGTTCGAATGAGGTGATATCCCCTGAGGGAGAACGCACAAAAGCCTCGGGACCATTTGAGTTAAAAAAGACGCCCGCGATGGCTCCGAACGCGTTGATGCTGGCGGGGTTCGTGTTCGTGCTCCCCGACGGGTCGAAACAGTTGATTCGTCCCCACGGCTCGCGCACGAAGCCATGGGT
>JBARKD010000671.1:0-5120 GCA_049800615.1 Acidobacteriaceae bacterium
GCTTAGGGGATCCCCAATAATACTGTTGAGCGCCAGCGGGAATATGCCGGCCGATGCGCCTATCCAGGCACAGGTGGAGACGGCCGTTAGCGTGAGGTAAAGTCCGAGCCACAGATATTCGCGCGCGCTGCGCTGCAGCAGGAAGAGAACCAATGCGCCGCAGCCGGCGAACAGGAGCGCTAAGTTGACTGCGGCGGAGGGCAGGAACGCAAGCAGCCGTTGATCGCGGGACAGCGTCTTTCGGGCCTCTATCGACAGCGCGGGGCCGAGCTGGACGCGCCGCAAAGACAGGCTGTAAAGCTGGGTATACGTGCGCGGGTAAGAGACACGGAACGCCAGCTCCACTTGGGCTACGGAAGCCGGCAAGGGAACGATGCGCTCCCGGTCTTCGTAGAGATGCCAGGCCGATCGAATGGCCGGACCAGGAACTGGCTCGCCATTCACATAGACCTCGTATCGATTGTCCGGCCCAGTGATCAGGAGGGCCGGTATTGCATGGTGCGATCGCTTCCATGCCGATAAGTCGAGGCGCACCCTGTACCACCGCAAGCCAGGTTCTACGGTGGCGGCATCGGCCGCGAGGGTCGTGGTTTGCCACCCGCTGTCGTCAAATCCGGGCTGTGCCCAGGCTAGGTCGTCGCCGGCGCGCACCCGCCAGCCATCCGTCAGGTCGACCACGCCCTCCGTCTGGAGGTCCAGCTGCGCATGCATGGCCGGCGGCGCAAGGCAGAGCAGGAACACCAACCACCTGCAAACCATGGTGAGGAATCGGTGCTGCCGCGCGCTGTTTCCGGGCACAATGCGTCCTTTGGGTAAAAAGCCAGGTATCTGCGGGATGCTGACAAGAACTATAGACGACCGGATCCTCGATTTCTCGAAATATCGCCTTTGGGTTTGTCCTCTTCCGTCACCAGTTTGCGATCTTTTCTGATAGGCAGACAAAGTCGCATCCCCATCCGGCCGCAAGAAAAAATGCTGGCGGATCGAAATCCGGAGCCCACCGAGCGCATGGGTTGACATCCGACACCAGCCGGTGTCATTCTCGTGTCGGATGACGACCCGAACGACCACAGATGATCGTATTAGCCTCCTGCAGGGCACTCTCGACGTGCTCATTCTGAAGACCCTCATTTTTGGACCATTCCATGGCCAGGAAATCGCACGCGTCATACAGCGTCAATCGGAGGACGTCTTCTTTGTAGATCACGGCTCGCTGTATCTCGCGCTCCAGCGCCTCGAAGACAAAAGACTCATTAGCGCCAAATGGGGCGTAAGCGACAGCAACCGGAAGGCGCGGTTTTATTCGCTCACAGCAAAGGGGCGCGAGCATCTCGCGGAAAAGACAACAGAGTGGCGGAAGCTGACGCGGGCGATGGGTCTGATTCTCGGAGCCACGGGCATACCAGACAGCGAGGAGGCTTAGGGCATGTTCAGGCGCAGGAGAGGCGCGAAAGACTTTGCCGACGAGGTCCAGACGCATCTGGACCTTGAGGCCGTTGAGCTGGAGGCAGAGGGCCTTAGCAAAGAGGAAGCTCACCGCAGGGCGAGAGTTGCCTTCGGCAACGTTGCGGCGGCTCAGGAACGTTTTCACCTCAAAGGCCGGGTGGTCTGGCTTGACAATCTGGCGCGCGACTGGAAGTTCGCCCTGCGCCAGCTTGCAAGAAATCGGGGCTTCGCCGCTGCCGCGATTCTCGTGCTCGCTTTGGGCATCGGTGCGGGCGTAGCGATCTTCGCTTTCGTCGATGCCGCTCTGTTGGAACCACTCCCCTACGCAAATCCGAGTCACCTGATGTCCGTGAACGAAAGCGGAGCCAACTGTCCCCGCTGTCCGCTCTCGTATCCGGATTTCCTTGACTGGCAGAGGATGAACCGCTCCTTCAGCTCGCTGGATGTGTATAGCGGGACTGGTTATCTGCTGCGAGCGCCGTCCGGCGCGGAATCGGTCCAGGCGACGCGCGTCAGCGGAGGCTTCTTTCGGACGCTCGGTATTCACCCGATGATTGGCCGTGATTTCGCACCTGGTGAAGACCGGCTGGGTGGCCCAAATGTCGTGCTGCTGAGTTATCGAACCTGGCTGAACCGTTTCGGAGGCCAGCGAGACGCGGTGGGGCGCATAGTGGATCTTGATGGCACAGCCTTCACGATCATCGGCGTTCTGCCCCGTGCATTTTCCTTTGGGCCGGCAGGTAATGCGGAATTCTGGGTGCCCATCAATACCCTGAGCCCGCACGAGCACTCACGGGATTTCTATAATTTTTGGGGAATCGGCCGACTTCGCGACGGTGTCAACCTTGTCGCTGTGCACGCTGAAATGAACTTCATTGCGAATCTTCTGCTGCGGGAATATGGGCCACGGCAACTAAAGCTGCTAGGTGCATCGGTGATTCCGCTCTCTGAGGTTATTGTGGGCGATATTCGGCCGATGCTTCTGGTTCTACTCGCCGGAGCCGTACTACTCCTGCTCATCGCCTGCGTCAACGTGGGCAGCCTCGTCCTTGCTCGCTCCGAGAGCCGGCAGCGTGAGATTGCGGTAAGGGGCGCTCTGGGGGCCTCGCCTGCGCGCCTGGTACAACAATTTATCACTGAAGGGTTTATCCTGGCGTTGCTCGGATGCATTGGCGGTCTAATCGCCGCGGTCGGCTTCATCCGGCTTCTCGGCCGCCTGGTTCCGAAGGACATCGCTGCGAACATGCCCTTTCTGCAGGGTGTCCACCTAAATATGCACGCGTGTGCCTTTGCCGCCGCGATTTGTGCGCTCGCCACAGTCCTTACCTCTGCCACTCCGATTTTCCGGCTGTCCGTGCAGAAGGGATGCGATGCGCTCGCCGAAGGAGGCCGCGGCTCCGTGTCCCGGTTCTGGCAGCGCATCGGAGCAAATCTTGTCGTCCTTGAACTGGTTGTCGCTGTGATGCTGCTGGCGAGCGCGGGATTGCTGACCCGCAGCCTCTACACCTTGTTGCACATCCCACTGGGCTTCGACCCTGCCCATCTTGCCGCCATGCAGATTTCAGCTCCCACCGCGGTCAGCACAGAAGCACAAACCGACGGATTATATCTGGAGATCACGGACCGTGTTGGTCGGCTACCCGGTGTCCAGTCGGTGGGATTGACCAGCCTTTTTCCCGTTCAATGCAATTGTGCCATCGACATGATCCAGGTGATCGGAAAACCCCAGCTGAGCGATCATAACGAGGTCGACGAACGCCATGTGAGTCCCACGTATCTGCCAACCATCGGCGCCACCTTGATCAGGGGAAGGCACTTCACAGATGCGGACGACCCTTCGAAGCCAGGCGTGGCAATCGTCAATGCCTCTCTCGCTCGGAAATACTTCCCCAACCAGGACCCCATCGGCCAGAGATTCTCGAATACTGAGGGCGGACGCCCTTCTGTATGGGAAGTAGTGGGCGAAATCGAAGATGTCCACGAGGGGCCGTTGGATGTCTCTTCCCAACCCGCTGAGTACTTTCCTCTCCGGCAAATCCACGACCGGGGCTTCAGTCTTGTGGCCCGCACACGGCAGGATCCGAGTGCCGTCCTGCCCTCAATCGCAGCTACCTTGCATCGGTTCGATAGCGGCATCGTGGTCTCAAATGAGACGACGATCCAGGACGCGATCGTCGCCACGCAGTCCGCCCTGCTGCATCGATTCTGCGCATGGCTGATCGGAGGCTTTGCCGGGGCGGCTCTCATTTTGAGCGTGGTGGGGCTCTATGGGGTCATCGCATACTCGGTCCGCCAGCGTCGCCGCGAGATCGGCGTGCGCATCGCGCTCGGCGCCCAGCGCGGCGCGATTTATGCTCTCGTCTTGGGCCAGGCGGCGTGGCTCATTGGAACCGGCCTGGCTCTCGGACTCATCGGCTCGCTGGGCGCATCGCGGTTACTGCGCACCCTGCTCTTCGGCGTCAACGCATGGGATCCAGCAACGTTAAGCGGCGTTAGCGTCATGTTAGCCATCGTATCGCTCACAGCCGTTTTTCTTCCTGCACGGCGGGCCGCTTTTGTCGATCCGGCTGAAGTCTTGCGCACAGAATGAATCGTTTCCAGGGATTGCCACCGGCTTACCCCTTACGCCCTTCTTACTGAATCGCCGTGCTGGCCGGTACAACGGGGAGCAATACTGCGCTCGCTCCGGAAGCGCCGCGCTCAATCGAGACCGTTTCCTTCTGATAGTCCGCAGGCTTGGCAAAGAAGATGTTCGGAACGTACGTCTGCGGATTCCGGTCATAGAGAGGAAACCAGGTCGATTGAATCTGCACCATGATCCGGTGCCCGGGCTTGAAGGTGTAGTTCATCGTGGGCAGCGGGAATTTGTATTCCTGGACTTCGCCCGCGGGGATAGCGCTCGGTTCCGCGAAGCTCTTGCGGTATCGCCCGCGAAAGATATCCATGCTGACCGCCAATTCATAGCCGCCCATCTCCGGTTGCTCGGGCACGGTCGGCGGATAGACATCGATGATCTTCACGACGAAATCGCTGTCCGTACCGGTGGTTTTGGCGAAGACGTCCGCGAACGGAGCTCCCTCGGTCCGCACCGGCTCCATCAGCACGGGAGTCTCGTAAGAAAGAACGTCTGTGCGGTTGGAGACAAAGCGCTGATCCTGCACCAGCCACGTGGTCCACTGTGGTCCGGAGCTGAACTGCAGCGGGACCTGGATAAAGGGCACGGGTTTGGCCGGGTCAGAAACATAGTTGTCCTCCCCAGCCGTTGCTGCCTGAAAGCTCAACCCGCTACTGGCCTGCAGGTAGAGCGGAGTCAGATGCTGTTCCGTTGCCCCGGGCCAATCCGAGAACCTGTCCCAGTGATTCTCAGCCGGGTTATAGATAAGCACCTGCGGCGTGGGCTGCGCGGGCTTGCGATCTTTGAGATAGGTGTCGAAGAAGGGAATGAGGACGTCTTTGCGGAAGTCCGCAGCCGTGTCGCCCTTCCATTTAAGCGGGCCGAGGTTTGCCGCCGCGCGATTGACCTGGCTGTGACACCACGGTCCCATAACCAGATGGTTATTGGCGGCCATCCCCTTGGCCTTGAGGGCTTCCCACGTGTGGATAGCGCCATACATATCCTCCTGGTCCCACAAGCCCTGCAGCCACAAGGTGGGAACGGGAGAGGGATGAGCGGC
>JBARKD010000672.1:0-3311 GCA_049800615.1 Acidobacteriaceae bacterium
GCTCACCGGCCGGTAAACGCGGCAGTTCCGCGGACTCGGCTGAGGCTTGCCGGGTCGCAGTAGGAAACTCCGTCGCCGGGAGGCCAGGATCACCGGTTGCGGCACTCGTAAGCCGCGGGGCATCGGCGGGTGGGGGGCACACTTCACCAAGGACGTGGTGAAATTCAGGGATGTAAGAGCCCGATTGGAGTTCGATGCGAAAACTGGAAGGTCCCGCGGCTTTGTAATATTGGAGGAGACGCTTGCGCACGTCGCTCGCGGTCACCCGAACGATCGAGTCGTCGCTGGTGTCGTAGCCGGGATTCCGGCTGAAGATGCAAATGCCAAGGACGCGTTCCTTGAGCCCACCGAAGTCTCCGCTGAGAGCATGCTCCACAACGTAACCAAGAAATTCCTGGCAGCGGCGGCTGCCATGGAACGCCCTGCTGGAGAGAATCTCGCGCAGGTGTTCTTGAATTTCTTGCCGGTAGAGGGGCCCGACATCCGAGACCTTGGCCACCGCTACTTCGTGAGCCGAGTCGTCAATTCTTCCCGCCAAGATCAGCGCTCCAGCTGACCCTTTATACCAGAGATCAAAGAGGCTGGTGATGCCAGCCCATTCGCCCAGCCTGCGAATGCGCTAACGTTTTTAACCTGTCCGCCACAGGCTCCCCTATGCTTCCTTTTGTCAATAGCTTAGGGAGAATTAACATTTAGCCGGGCCCCAGCCCTCAGGCTTCACCTTTCTAGCCTTGCCAAATCATTTTGCCCGCCTCTAGTTTGCCGCTGCCAGTGCAATGGGGTGCGAACTTGATCTCAAAGATGCTTGCGAACTTTGTTCACGGACGAAGGGCCCGTCGAATCTGGTGAGCCACTCTAGCCCGCCGTTCGAGGGGCGCACAGTAACTGTACGAGCTTAAAGGAGGCTGTATGCGCGCTTTAGTCGCTGCTGTGTTCATTCTCTTAACGTCTGTTGCTTGTTTGGGCCAGACTGACACCGGAACAATTCTTGGCCTGGTCACGGATCCGGGCGGCGGTTTGATTCCCGGAGCAAAGGTCGTCATTGAGAACCAGGGGACCGCGTTGAACCAGACCCTGACCACGGACTCGAGCGGCGGCTTCACTTCGACGCCACTGGCCGTGGGCACCTACACGGTATCGGTGTCGGCCCCCGGCTTCGCCACGGAAATCAGAAAGGATCTAACGCTCCAGGTATCGGATCGCATGCGCCTGGTCATCGGCCTGCGCCCGGGCGACGTGAAGCAAACCGTGGTGGTGACCGGGCAAACCCCACTCATCGACAGTGCTTCTACGACGCTGGGAGGGGTGGTGAACAAAGAGCAGGTGGCCGATCTGCCAGTGAATGGGCGCAGTGTGACGAGCCTGCTCGCCCTGGTACCGGGTGTGGAACTAAGAGGAGGTGCTAATCAACTCAGTGTCGGTGGCCAGGGAACATTTACGAATGAAGGCGGCCTCCACTTTTTGCTGGACGGTGGAGATGCCAGCCGCGTTGACTTTGATGATGTGAACAATACTTACGGATCAAGCGCGGGACGTGTTTCGCGCGCCAGCGTGGATGCCGTCGAGGAGTTCCGGGTTTACACCGATTCCTATTCAGCCGAATACGGACAAACCCAGGGTGGCGTCATCAACCTGATTACCAAGTCGGGAACAAACACGTTCCACGGCAGTTTGTTCGAGTATTTTCGAAACGAAATTCTCGATGCTCGGGATTACTTTAACCCGGCACCGGCCTACAAGCCGGCCTATCGCCTGAACCAGTTTGGTGGGACCTTTGGCGCCCCGATCGTCCGCAATAAGCTTTTTCTTTTTACTGACTATGAGGGCATTCGCCAGCGAAGCGGCAATATTCTCCTGGCAGTCGTCCCGACAGCGGCCGCGCGGGCAGCCGCCGTTCCCGCCATGCAACCCGCGTTCGCCCAGCTGCCGCTTCCGAATGGAGCCATCTCGACATCAGATCCCCGTTTCGGTAACTACACCGAGGGGATCTCCAATCCTTTGAATGAGAACACCGGGTTGGTCAAGGTTGACTGGAACATGTCGCCCTTCGATCACCTGGTCGGGCGGTACAACATCAACCAAAACCAGACGGATACGTATTTCGGAGTCGCGACCGGGCAGGTTCAATCCGCTCCCGGCCTCATGCAACTGGCAATGGTCGGCTATACCCATACCTTCACCCCACAGCTGCTCAACGAGGCAAACTTTTACTTCAACCGCTTTCACGTGGATCCTCGCGCCTCCGACAATGCCGCCGTGCTCGTCTTTCCGATCATCAATTTTGGCGAGGGAGCCGGCGTGGGTCCAGGTTTGTTCGATCTCCATGTTGCCAACAACTCCTTCACCTACCAGGACAATCTCACCTGGGTGCATGGCCGCCAGCAGATAAAAATCGGCGGCGGCGCCATTCGTAATCAGGCGAATAAGCTGCTGGGTTTTCAGATGACTGTGAATTACCTGACGTTCTCTGACGCTCTGGCGAACGAGGCCTACTCGGACGGCACTCTCGGCAATCCCCGCGCCGGCATGCGCAATACCTATTACCATTTGTTTATTCAGGACAATGTGCAGCTCAGCCAAAGGGTCAGCCTGAATATGGGGCTTCGCTATCAGTACGACAGTTCCCCCACCGAGGCGCAGGGGCGTATTGCTAATTTCAACTTCACTACGGAAGCGCTTGATCCAGAGGGTAGTTCGGTGCTGAATGCGCCGAAGCTTAATTTTGCCCCACGCTTTGGAGTCGCCTGGAGTCCGTTCGCCAATGGAAACACCGTGCTGCGCGGGGGCTTTGGGCTCTTCTTTTCAGACCTCAACGCCGGCAACCTGGCCCAGAATTTACCCGGCAATATTCCTGGGTTCGGACAAGCCGCGTCTGTAACCGATCTGCAGGTTCCGGGCCTGGTTGGACTGCCGTTCCCCGACCTCAAGGCGTTTGCGGTTCCCACAAAAAGCTTTTCAGCGATCGTGAAGAACTACCAGGAGCCCTACGCTGAGAAGTGGAACTTCAATATCCAACGGGCGCTTGGCCATAGTGCGGTCGTACAACTTGGCTATAACGGCGCCCGTGGTTTGCACCTGATTGAGAGTTACGATGCGAACCGGCTCTTCCCGGGTGGCGCCAGCCGTCCGTATCCACAGTACGGGAGCGTTAACACGGACACTACGAGCGCCATCTCAAATTACGACGCATTTCAGGCCACTTTCCATAAGCGTTTCAACAATGGCCTTACGTTCAATGGAAGTTACACACTGTCGCATTCCCTGGATGACGCCCCCACCGTATTCGGCTCTTATCAGGACGATCATAACCC
>JBARKD010000673.1:0-28556 GCA_049800615.1 Acidobacteriaceae bacterium
GCTGGCGAAGATCTCGCGTGGTGACCACGGCCACGGCCCCGCAATTCGCGAGGGCGTAGGCGATTTCTTCTTTGGTTTGGGTCGCATTTAAAGACACAGCGATGGCGCCGATTTTCAGCACGCCGAGATATGCAATAACAAATGCCGGCAGGTTGGGCAGGAAGAGCGCCACCCGGTCCCCGGCCTTCACTCCCGCCGATGCAAAAACACCCGCGGCCCTTGACGACCGGTCATCGGTTTCAAGATAAGAGACAGCGCGTCCATCCCATAGCAACGCCGGCCGACCCGGATGGGCGCGAGATCCCCGTCCGACATGTTCGCTAATGTTCATGCGTCATGCGTGAGAAGACTTGAAAATGCCGGTCTCACCGCCCGCGCAATCTCCCCGTCCGAACTCCGTATGTCTTCAACCAGGGCCGCGATATGCTCGTCCAAAGCCTGATCTGCATCATCCCAGATATACGGACGCTCGCGGCTTGGCTCAGCGCCCACGACTTTCTTGATCGCCTGGTAAAAGCCTTGTGTGCCGCCGGAAAGCGCTTCCCCGGCATCGTAGTGCCGATAAAGCTGAAACGTTCGCAAATCGGCCGCTTGCGCCGCAAAAATGAGCGCCACCGCCATGTATTGGTGGCAGGTGTCCAGCGATTCGCGCGCCAATACAGCCGACCCGAGCCCCTGGCTATTGATGTTCTGGTTGAACTGCTCGGCGTGCGTGGGAAAACGATCCGCAATCGATTGACCGAAAAATGAAATTCGCGGCATGAGAGAGTTTGCCGTCAGCTGCAGCGCTTTGAGCCCCGTGTTAATGAAGCTCTGACGGTTCCCCACCAGGGACGGAGGCAATCCATTGCTGAATTCAGGCGCAACCAGTAGGGCAATCTGCGCGTCGAGGTGCTTCGTAAGCATTCCCAGGTGATAGCGAAACTGGTCCATGCCGACACCAATGTACTGTCCAAGAAAATTGCCGCAATGATAGGCAATGCCTTCTTCCGCATCGATCAGGGGATTGTCGGTTGCCGAGTTCGCCTCGACCTCAATCTGTCCCGCAATGGTTACCATTCCGTCCACCACCGGACCAAGATATTGCGGAAGGCAACGCAGCGAATAGCGGTCCTGGATCAGCTCCCCGGGCGCCCGGTCCCGGCCGCTTCCAGCTTCGGCACGGCTGAGGCTCGATCCCTCGAGGAGCGCGAGCATTTGCGCGGCAGCCCATTTCTGGCCACGGTGCGGCTTGTGGCGATGAATGAAAGGCTGAAACGACTCGGCGGAGGCGCGTAACGCCTGGGCAAAGAGGGCGTGAGCGTAAATCGCGATGGCCAGCATCTGCAGGCCGTCCACCATGCAGGTCGCGGCAACGCCGGTCATCACGGAGGTGCCGTTCATGAGTGCCAGGGCTTCTTTTGCCTCAAGCCGCAGACGAGGTAACCCCATCCGCTCAAGTGCAGTCAGGGCATCGACCGCCTCTCCGTCGTAATCGACCCGGAAACTTGGGGCCAAACCGCAAATCGCGCCCGCAATATAGGCCAGAGGCACCAGGTCACCGCTGGCCCCGATCGATCCGTGGCAATGCACCCGTGGAGTTACATTTTGATTAAGAAATAAGATCAGCCGCTGAATCAATTCCGTGCGCACGCCCGAAGCCCCGCGAAGAAGAGCATTGGCGCGAAGCAACATCGCGGCCCGTACATCTTCTCTGCTCAGAAAAGGCCCCGTGCCCGTTTTGTGGGAAAGCGGCAGATTGTTTTGCAATGCTGCGGCGGCAGCTTTGGGAACAGCGATGTTTGCCATTCCCCCAAACAAGGTGGTGACGCCGTAAATCGCTTCCCCCGCCTCAACCGCGTTTTCTATGAAGGCTCGCGATGCCGCAACTTTGTCGAGTACGTCTCTCGGCGGCAGCTGTACTTTTAGCCCTTCGCGCGACACCTGGATCACGTCTTCAAGTGACAGGCCTTCACCTTGGATCACCAGTGCCCGGTGATCCGTCGGCACAGCCTCGGTCAACAGTATTTCACTATCCGTTATTGAGCCCGAACTCAATCCGCAGCTCCTGTTTGGTAGTTTTGCTGAATTGTGATTGCCGCAGACGGTCTGCGGGGCAGTTGTTATCGGCCCAAGAGCAGCCGTGGAAACGCCTTCTCCATCTGGCTGTTTCGTTAAAGAAACACGTTCGCCGCGAGGAGAGAAGAGCATTCTTTAACTTCGCGATGCTCTAGTTGACGATCTGGCTTAGGAGTACCAACCTAAAACAAGGGAGACTGAAAAGTCGAGTCCTTTTTTTCATTACACGAATAGCTACGTATTGGCTTCTTGGATCTTTGATGAAAATGCCCTTTCCATGGAGCAATTGGTCAGCGCGGGAAGAAACTGCCAAGCAGGCCGCCGACAATTTTCAATGGAAGCGGAACAAGCAGACTTTGGACGATCGGCATCAGGTCGAAGTAAGCACGAATTTCGCAAATCTTCTCGTCGCGGATGTAGATCACATCGCAGCCTTCGACGTCGATCGTCGACCCGGTCGGAGGTATCCCATGGAAACTGCCGTCATGCGTTCCGGTCATACGGAACCGGAGAGCCACCCGATCGGGCCCGGCAATCCGATCCAGTTCCGTAAATCGCTTGTTGGAGAAAGCTGCTCGTGCCTCTGCAAGGAAACGCATAAACCCTGGCGCATCGAGTCCGGATCGCGTGGAAGGACCATAGAATCTGAAGTCGAGCGCGAGGATCTCGCCGGCGCCAGAAAGGTTGCCCGCGTTCAACAGTTGTGACAGGTAGCGATCCACCAGATCCATTTGCCTTCCACCAGCGTATGCGACCGTGATTATAACGCCCTTGAATTCGCCAATGCGGCGAGGACGGCGAGCGGGTAGCTATCGATCCGGCTCACCCCGGCCCTGTCCACAACGATTACGGCTGCCACCCGCCGCCTAGCGCCTGGTAAAGGCCTACGTAGCTCTGCAACTCGGTGGACCAGGCCTGCTCCAGGCTTAGTTCCGATGTGAAATATTGTTGCTGTGTCGTCAAAACTTCAAGAAAGCTCGTCGCTCCCCCTTTGAAGCGCACATTCGCCAGCCGTGAGGTCTCTCGGTACGTATCCGTCTGTTCCTGCACCTTCACGCGATACTTTCTCGCCTGGTAGTAGCCAACCAGGCTGTTGGAGACATCTTCGAAGGCTTGCTGCACGGTGTTGCGGTAATTCAATTCAGCTTCTTCACGCTGGGCCCAGGCGAGACGGTATCTGCTTGTGATTGCGCCGCCGGCATAGAGCGGCTGCGCTATCTCGCCGCCCAGAGACCAGAACGTGGCCGGTCCCTGGAGAAAGCTGGTCAAGGCCGTACTCTGTGCGCCAAAGGCAGCGGTAAGGGGGATCTGCGGGAAAAAAGCTGCTTTCGCGACTCCGACATTTGCGTTGGCCGCAACCAGGCTCTGTTCCGCCTGGCGAACGTCCGGGCGGCGTTCCAGAAGTGCCGACGTTAACCCGGCCGGCACCTCGCTCATGTGCGGTTCCTCCACCAGAGGGAGACCCCGGGGAATCGGGCCCGGATTTCTGCCCAGCAGGATACTGATCTGGTTTTCTGTCTGCTCAATCGACTGCTGCAGCGTGATGACCTCGACCTGCGCCTGCTGTACTAGCAATTGGGACTGATACACATCGGTAATCGCATATTCGCCTCCCTTGAAGTTGATGCTGTTGATGCGCAGGCTCTCCTGATCCGAGGAGACCGACTGCTGCGAGAAATCGAGCTGGGAATCCAGCTGGCGAAGCGTGTAATAGGCGTTGGCCACGGACGCAATCAGCGACGTCTGGACTACATCCCGGGCGTAGACGGTTCCCAGCAAAGTGGCGCGAGCCGCCTCCGTAGCGCGCCGGAATTGCCCCCAAAAGTCCACAACGTAGTTCAACTGCAGGCCCGCCAGATCGAACGTCGGAGCATGCGGGTAATATTGTTCGGACCGCTCATTGGTAACACTGACTGTTCCGTTGACTGACGGAAGCTGATTGGCGCGAGTCACTCCCAGGGAAGCACGCGCTTCCAGGATGCGGGCTGCCGCGATGCGCATGTCGTAATTGTTGGCAATTGCTTCCCGGATCAAGTCCTGCAAGGTCTTGTCCTGGAAGACGTTTTGCCACTGCATCTCCGCAAATGGCTCGGCCACGGGCGGGTTGGGAAGATCGGGCGCGTTTCCCCGATATTGCCCGGGCACGACGACCGCCGGCCGTTTGTAATTCGGCCCCACCTTGCAGCCACAGATCGCGAGCATCAGGATCGCTGCAGCAGGAAAGCTCAATCGCCTCATGACTCGGCTCCTTTCGAAGCGCCGCCCTGGGCATCCTGAACCGGTGCTTTCTTCTTGAAGAGCAGGCCGAAACGCTCAACCAAGTCGAAGGTTACAGGAATGAAAAAGATTGCAATGAGAGAGGCTGCGAGCATCCCTCCAATGACGACCGTACCTAACACCCGTCGTGAAACCGCGCCGGAGCCCGAAGCTGCCCATAGGGGAACACAGCCGAGGATAAAAGCAAACGCTGTCATGAGAATGGGTCGCAGTCTCAGCCTTGCGCCTGTCAGGGAAGCCTCCAGCAACGATTTGCCGCCTTCGTATTCGTCCTTGGCAAATTCGACGATCAGGATGGAGTTCTTTGCCGATAGTCCGATAAGCATGACCAAACCGATTTGCGCATAGATGTCGTTATCGTAGTGGCGGAAGTAGAGTGCGGCAAAGGCGCCAAATACGGCGACTGGCGTACCTAGCAGTACGCTGAAAGGGAGTGTCCAGCTCTCATATTGCGCGGCCATGATAAGAAAGACGATCAGGAAGGAAAGCCCAAATATGGCGCCGGCGCTTATTCCGCGCGACGCTGCCACCTCCTGGTACGACATGCCCATATAGTCAAAGCCCATCTGACTGGGCATAGTTTTCCGGAACACATCTTCCAGGGCCGCGATCGCCTCACCGGAGCTGTAGCCTGGCGCGGCCCCGCCGATGATCTGCGCGCACTGAAACTGGTTGAACTGCATCACGAACTCAGGACCAGTTCGCGGCTCAATCGTAGTAAGCGTGCTCAACGGAACCATCTGCCCGGCCGCATTGTCGACATAAAATTTGCCCAGATTCTCGGCGGAGGTGCGATAACTCCCCTCAGCCTGAACCCAGACCTGCCACTGACGGCCAAAGCGGTTGAAGTAGTTCACCAGCGATCCGCCCATGAAGGTCTGCAAGATCTGGTAGACATTGGCAAGGCTTACCTGTTGCGTCAGCACCTTTGCCCTGTCGACATTCACCCCAACCTGGGGAATGCCGAAAAGAGCTGTCGTCATCACCCCGGCCAACTCTGGCCGCTTGTTGGCTGCCGCAACAAATAGTTGGGTGTTCTTGGCCAGAAAATCGATCGAGCTTCCTGAGCGGTCTTCGAGCACAAAGGTAAAACCGCCGGAACTGCCGACACCGGGAATGGCGGGCGGCGGAAATGAGAATGCTATGCCGGACGTAACCCTGGAAAGCTCGCCGGCCAGGTGCCCTTGAATCGCGGCATAACTTTCGCTCGGGCTTTTGCGCGCACTCCAATCTTCCAGTGTGACGAAGAAAAAGGAATTGTAGGTGGTGGTCACACCACTCAGCATGTTGAAGCCCACCACCGAACTCACGTACTTCACACCCGGCGTCTTTAACAGGATCTGCTCGATTTCCCGTGAGGCTTCCGAGGTTCGCTGCAGCGAAGCCGCATGCGGCATTTGCAGGCCGACGTAAACATATCCCTGGTCCTCATCGGGCAGGAAGCTGCGGGGTACGTTCTTGCCGAAAAATGCCGCGGCCGCAGAAAGCAGAAGCAGAAGCAGAAATGCGAACCAGGCTTTGTGGATGAGCTGCTTCGAGGCGCCCACGTAGACGTCCGTCGCTCTGCCAAACATCCGGTTGAACCAGCGAAAGAACGCAGCCAGAGGGCCGCGCGATTCTTTCTTGGGGCGCAACAGCAGCGCCGAAAGGGCAGGGCTCAACGAGAGTGCATTGAACGCGGAAAATAGAACGGAAACGGCGATGGTTACGGCAAACTGCTGGTAAAGGCGGCCGGTAATACCCGGAATGAAAGCTGTGGGAATGAACACCGCCGCCAGAATCAATGCGATGGCGATCACCGGCCCCGTCACCTCGTCCATCGCCTTCACTGTCGCATCGTGCGGACTGAGGCCCTGCTCGATGTGGTGTTGGACCGCTTCCACCACCACAATAGCGTCGTCGACGACGAGCCCAATGGCCAGCACCAAGCCAAAAAGCGAGAGCGTGTTGATAGAAAAACCGAGCACCGGGAAAATAATGAAGGTGCCGACCAGAGAAACCGGCACTGCCATTAAGGGAATGAGTGTGGCTCTCCAACTCTGAAGGAAGAGAAACACCACGACAATGACTAAGCCGATCGCTTCCAGAAGCGTGTTCCGGATCTCGTGAATGCCCGCGGTCACGGAAGCCGTTGTGTCAAGCGCCACAATGTAGTCGAGGCCGGAGGGAAAACGAGTCTTGGCGTCCACCATGACTTGCCGAACCGCCGCGGCAATCTTCACCGCATTGCTTCCAGGCACCTGGTAAACGGCGATGAGTGCTGCGGGCCCTCCGTTCAGTCTGCCAATAATCGAGTAGTTTTGTGCGCCCAGTTCGATGCGAGCGACGTCCTTGAGCCGGAGTACCCCACCATCCGGGCTGGCGCGCACAATGATGTTGCCAAAATCCTCTGCCGAAGGGAGCCGCCCAGGAGCCCGTACGGTGTAGGTGAACTGCTGGCCCGGAGGAACCGGCTCGCCGCCAATCTGACCCGCGGGATTAACCGCGTTTTGCGCATGAATCGCAGTGATGATTTCCGGCACGGTGATACTCAGATTTGCCAGTTTGTCCGGATTCACCCAGCAGCGCATTGCATACGGACCGGCGCCGAAGATCGAGACGGACGCCACACCCGGAACCCGCAGCAGCGCATCGTTCAGGTTGATGGTCGCGTAATTCGCCAGAAATAAGTTATCGAGGCTATGGCTTGGAGAGGTGAGATCGATCAACAACAACGGGGATGCGGTGGACTTTTGCACCGTCAGTCCATTGTTGATGACATCGGATGGTATTTGGGAGTTGGCCTGCAAAACCCGCATCTGGGAGAGGATCTGGTCGGTATTGGCCACCGTGTCGATGCCAAAGTCCACCGTCAGCGACATCGTCCCGCTGCTCGTGCTCTGCGAGTACATGTAATTCATGCCGTCGACGCCGGACATCTGTTGCTGAATAGGGGTGGCAACCGATTGCGCTACGGTCTCCGCGTCTGCCCCCGGATAGGCTCCAACTACCTGGATTTGCGGGTCGGTGATATCGGGAAACTGTGCCGTGGGCAGGGTCAACATCGAGATGGTGCCTGCAATCACCATCAAAATGGCGATCACCATCGCAACGATAGGGCGATTGATGAAAAATCTGGCCATTACTCATTCCCTGCCACGTTGGCGACGTACGGCTTGGCGATGACAGGTGTGCCCTCACGCACTTTCATAAACCCCTCAACAATCACCTTGTCTCCCGGATTCAAGCCTTTCGTAATGATCCAGTTCTCTCCGACTTTATCGCCCACTTCGACCGGCCGGAATGCAGCACGGTTCTCCGGGCCGACAACGACCACCTGGTACATCGATTGAATTTCGATCACCGCTGCCTGCGGAACCAGCAGCGCATTCTGGTTCAGATCTGTCAGGAATCTCACTCGGCCAAAGCCGCCAGGGCGAAGAATCGCTTGTTTGTTGGGGAATTCGGCCGCCAGCTGAATGGTCCCGGTCTCGCTGGTAATGTTTCGGTTAATTTGGATAATTTTCCCGGTCTGGGGATAAGTCTGCCCGTTGGACTGGATGAACTGGATGGCCGGGCTTTTCACTTTCTTGCCCGTGATCACGGCATAGAAAGTTGTTGCCTTGCTTAAAAAACTGGTCTCGCTGATGTTGAAGTATGCCCAGATGGGGTTTACCTGCGAAACCATGGTCATGTTGGTGGTTGTCCCCACCAGATTGCCGACTTGTGCGGTAGACACGCCCGCAATCCCATCAATCGGGGAATAGACCTTGGTCCAGGAAAGATTGAGTTGGGCCTGGGCAAGGGCTGCTTTTGAAGCATCCAGCTGCGCCTGACTTGCGGCCTGCGTAGCAACATCTGTGTCGAGTTGCTTTTGCGGGATGGCGTTCTGTGCAGCCAGAGGCCGGTCGCGGACCACATTGGTGGTGGCCTGAGATAGATTGGCCTCCGCTTCGGCCACTTGCGCTTTCGCCTGGTCGACGGACACGATGAACGGTCGAGAATCGATCTCGTACAGCAACTGGCCCTTCTTCACAAAGAAGCCGTTGTAGTAGTCCTGGCTGAGGAGATATCCCTGAACTCGCGGAGTAATCTGCGCGTTGTTGGGGCCGTTTAACTGCGCGACCCATTCCGAGTAGACGGGGACGTTCTGCTGAATCACCTCCGTTACCTTTACTTCCGGGGGGCTCGGCGGCGGGGCTTGTTGCTTTTTCTGGCAGCCGCTCAGCAGGAGAGTTGCCAGACATACGGCTTTAACCAATCCGCAGCGTCGCCCGGGCAGTGGAGGGTTTTCGCGTAAAACCCCGTTGCGAGATTGCGGCTGAAAGGCAGGCAGCGCTGTGCTTAGTCCCATCACGAACTCCTGGACTTGCTCAGAAAGGTTCGACCGCTTCGCGGTCTATGTTTGTTGGTCGTTTGTTTTGTAACGCAATCGGGGCGCAATTGCCATTCATTTCTCCAAATAAAGGGTGAAAATTACTTCAGCTGCTCCATGGTGAAACACCGGGGAATCGCCTCCGCATTCCGCCCTTCGCCGGCAATTGGTGTTTTCGCTCGTGTGCTTTACCATGAGGCGGCATCCAAATCCCGGCTCTTGCGGAGCACGACTGACTCGCGTTATTCGTTTGCGAGCGGGGAAGAGTGTGCCCGAGGTAATCGATTATTTTGAACTTCAACGCTCAACCGGTAATTGCCGCTTTGGGGATCGCGGTGCTCGCGTCACTGCTTGCAGAAGCCCGCTGGGGAACGCTCCGCGTTCCGGCGGTGGTCTGGGAAATGCTACTCGGTATCCTGATCGGGCCGCACGTCTTACGCCTGGTACAAAACAGTAGTCAACTCGAGTGGCTTGGAGGCTCACTCGGGCTGGCAGCCCTGTTTTTCATGGCAGGAATGGAGCTCAACCTTAACGCAGTGAAAGGCCACCCTCTCTCCCTTGCACTGTGGGGCTGGCTTCTGTCACTCGGCATTGGTTTGGTTGCCGCCATTTTTCTTCATCGGCTGCCCTCGGTTCACGCTCCGATGAGCATAGCTTTGGCCCTGGCCACAACCGCGATGGGAACGTTCATGCCCATGTTGCGCGATGCCGGCCGGCTCGACAGCAAATTCGGCGCCTTTGTACTCGCGGCTGGAGCAGTTGGAGAGTTCGCTCCGATCATTGGTGTGTCCCTTGTCCTCACGCATGAAAATGCGCCGGAAAAACAAGCTGCCTTACTCGTTGGCTTCGTAGTAGTGGCTGTCGGCGTAGCACTGGTCGCGCTCAGCCTGAGGCCACCCAGGATCCTGAACCTTCTGGAACGCGGTCTGCACTCAAGTACTCAACTGCCGATTTGTATCTCCCTCCTGCTGCTCATCTCGCTTGATCAAGTCTCGCGGAATATCGGTTTCGAAGCCGTGCTTGGCGCCTTTACCGCGGGGGTTATCGTGGGGTTGGCAAGCCGTGGAGAACGAGGCAAGTTGTTCCGGGAAAAGATGGAAGCCATTTGTTTCGGCTTTTTCATTCCCTTCTTTTTCGTGGTCAGTGGGATCGATCTCGATGTGGGCGCGCTATTTCTCGATCCGAGATCATTGCTTCTTCTACCAGTCTTCCTTGCTCTTTTCCTGTTGGTGCGTGGCACGCCGGTGTTGCTCTACCGGAACCACCTGGCAGAGGACGAGAGTTTGCCTTTCGTCCTGTACTCGGCAACCACGCTCCCGATGCTGGTGGTCATTGCTCATCTCGGAGTGCGCACGGGTCAGATGCCTCATGGGATGGCTGCCGCATTGGAAGGAGCCGGCATCCTTTCCGTGTTACTCTTTCCCACGACCGCCACCGCGTTGATGTCCAGGTCCGCCCGGAAAGGTCTGAGGGCTTCGGTTTAACGGGCAGCCAAACCCTGAAGCGATTGACTTTTGCTTCGACGAAGGAGTTTCGCATACCTGCTTGCGGGTTGCCGGGAAATTGGCCCGGGGGGGAATCTTTCAACGAAAAGATCGATTTCTGGATTGCTCGAGCATCAGGGCGATGTTCTGACACATGGCGACAGGGCCGTCCAGCTTGCTCATGAAGAGGTCGGCATATTCCGCCCCCGCGGGTATCTCGTTCAGCGCAGAGATCAGGATGACCGGCAGCGCAGGGTGATGCAGTTTGATTTGTCTTGCGAGCTCTACTCCTGTCAAGCCGGGCATCAGATGATCCGACAAGACAAGGTCGACCTGATGGCACGCTAGAAGGTCGAGAGCCTGGTTACCCGAGCTTGCCGCCAGCACCGAGTAGCCCTTGCTTTCCAGCAGGTACTTTCGCATCGTCAGCTGGTTCTCTTCGTCGTCGACACACAAGATAACGTCACTGTTGCACATACAGAGCCCCTTGAACTTTTACCCGGCCCGGTCAATCAGCAGAAGCGCTCGAGACCAGACGCGATTCCGGAATTTCAGCAGAAGGAGACATGGGAATGAAAACCGAGAAAGCGGTAATGTGCCCGCCCGGCAACCGCATACTGCGAAACCGAATGACACCCTGATACTTTTGCACGATCCCCTTGCTGATCCACAGACCAAGGCCGGTGCCCTTGGTCGACTTGGTGGTGAAGAACGGCTCGAACAGCTGCCTGGCGTCCTCGGGTGAGATGCCCGAACCGGTGTCGCAGATCGAGACCTGCACCCCCTCCCGCTGCTGCGCTCTTTTGATAACTTTCCCTATGCGAATGCGGAGCCGGCCTCCCTCAGGCATGGCCTGAATGGCATTGCCGACTAGATTCAAAAAGACCTGCTTGAGCTCGCCCGGGAAGCCGGACACGAGGCCGTCGCTGGTATAGAGCCTTTCGAGGATGATCCGATGCCGTTCCAGCAAACGCGACTGCAGGGAGAGAACGTCATTGATAATGTCGGCAATCGAAACCGGCACCGCCTCTTTGGACTCGCGATAGAAACTCAACGTCTGCCGCGTGATATGTGCGACCCTGGTTAGCTCTTCGTCGGCGATCCGAGTATATGTTCGCGCGGTTTCGTCGAGGCTGGGATGCGTTTGTAGTAAGTAAAACGCATTTCTGAGCGCTTCCAGGGGATTATTGATTTCATGCGCGATGATGCCGGCGACTCTGCCCATGGCAGCAAGTTTCTCGGCCTTGCGCAAGGCTTCTTCGGCTTGCATCTGGGAGGTGATGTCGCGGTTGATCTCAAGGATGGCGGGGCGAGGGCCGCCGCCGTCATTCTGCAGTACCTGGCGGCTGGCCACCACAACTTCCTTTCCCTCCCTTGTAAACTGCACCAGGTTGCCTTCCCACCTTCCGCCCTCCATGACCACGGAATCTATTTCTTCAGCAGGCACGGGCGGCCTGGTTCGCAGCATGTGGTGGACATTTCTGCCGATAGCCTCTTCGCGGGTATACCCATAAAACGCTTCTGCCCCGGCATTCCAAAACTGCACGATGCCCTGCATATCGCACACCATGATGGCTTCCGAAGCCAAATCGAGCAAATCCGCGCGCTGGCGCAACTGGTTCTCGCGCTCTTTCAGCTCCGCGGTTCTTTGCTGAACGCGCTCTTCCAGTTCATGATTCAACACCTCGAGCTCCCGTGCTTTGCGATGAAGTTCAGCAAATACGCTGACTTTTGCCCGCAGGAGCTCGGGGACGACAGGAACCGAAATATAGTCCATCGCCCCACGCTGGTAGCCTTTGAGCCGGTCCAGATCCGTAAGGTGTACTCCGGAGATGAAGATGATAGCGATCTTCTGAAAGCGCGGATGCTGCCGGATCATATCCGCAAGCTCGAAGCCGTCAAGCTCAGGCATGCTCACATCCATAAGCACTACCGCAATGTCCGTTTTCAGCAAACAATCCAACGCTTCCCGCCCTGAAGATGCCTTGATCAGATTTTCTCCCAGTTCTCCCAGGATGGCCTCATAGGTCAACAGCTTTCCCGGCTGGTCGTCCACCATCAGAATGTTGACTTTTTGTTGCATCGTCACGTTCTTTCGGAAATCCCGATACAGCCCCTTCCTGCCAGGGATCTCAAAGACTATCTGTGCAGCCAGATGCGCAAAGCCGCCAGCAACTGCTCGGTGTTGACTGGCTTCGCCAGATACTCTGAAGCGCCTGCTTCGAGACATTTCTCGCGATCGCCCTTCATCGCCTTCGCGGTGAGTGCGATGATCGGCAATCTACGGAACAAAGGGTTTTGCCGCATGACCTGCATCGTCTCGTACCCATCCATTTCCGGCATCATGATGTCCATAAGCACGATGGCTATATCGAGAGTCGACTCCAGTATGGCGATGGCTTCCCTGCCCGTTCCAGCGGTCAGGACGATCATGCCGCGCCGTTCGAGCACACTGCTGAGCGCGAAGATATTGCGCACGTCGTCGTCAACAACCAATACTTTCTTTCCCGTCAGAGCATCGTCGGAACGATGCAGGCGGTCGAGCATATTCTGTTTTTGGATGGGCAGATTGGAAATCACGCGATGAAGGAATAGGGCTGTTTCGTCCAACAGGCGCTCGGGCGACTCAACTCCCTTCACAATGACACTGCGAGCCAGGGTTCGCAGCTGAGTATCTTCGGTTGGAGACAGCTCCTTACCCGTGAATACGACCACCGGCACCTCTCCGATCGATGGCGTCTCTCGAATGTTCTCCAGGACCTGGAAACCAGACATATCCGGCAGTCGCAAATCCAGCACGACACAGTCAAACGGCTGCCCGGCGAGCAACTCCAGCGCCTCTCGACCGCTGGTGACGACAGTGACGTCAATATCGTCATAGCCGAGAAGCTCCCGGATGCTCAGCTGTTCGGCAGGGTTATCTTCCACAACCAGCAATCGCTTGCGTGCGAGGGCAGCGTACTCTTTGATTTTGAGAAAGGCGGCATCGATTTCTCCGGCGGTCGCGGGTTTGGTCATCGAAGCGAAAGCTCCGCGTGCGAGACCATGGCGCCGGTCTTCGTCGACGGTCAGAATCTGCACAGGAATGTGGCGTGTCTCCGAATCCTGCTTCAGGTGATTCAGGACCGTCCAGCCCAGCATGTCAGGAAGAAAGACGTCGAGGGAGATCGCGGTGGGGTGAAATTCGCGGGCCACGGCAAGGCCCTCTGCGCCACGCATGGCCAAAAGCACCTGAAATCCGCTGTCCCGTGAAAGGTCGCACAGCAATCGCGCATAGTGCGGATCGTCTTCGACGATGAGTAGAACGGGGCGGCCGGGTTGCAAATGTTCGCGGTCATCCGTGATGGGTTCGACCGGTAATTCCAGAACACTGGTGCTCAGTAATTGCACGCTCGAGCCGGATGGGAATGTTTTGGCTTCGGATGCAGCTGCATGAGGCGCGGATATCCCGTGAACCGCGGGTCCCATATAAGTCTGAGGAAGCAACAGTGTGAATGTGCTTCCTTTACCGGGTTCGCTGCGCAAGCGGATCTCGCCCCCCAAAAGGCTGGCCAGCTCACGGCTGATGGCGAGTCCAAGACCGGTGCCCCCGTACTTGCGGCTCGTACCCGCATCCGCCTGCTGAAAGGCTTCGAAGATAATGCGTTGCTTCTCGAATGGGATACCGATTCCGGTATCGGCCACCTCGAAGGAAAGCACAGAGGCAGCACGGCCGAGGATCGGGTGGTCCTCACTCCAACCCTGCTCGGCGACCGTAACAAAGAGATGCACGCCGCCATGCTCCGTGAACTTGAACGCATTGGACAAAAGATTCTTCAGGACCTGCTGCAGGCGTTTCGAGTCGGTGACCAGGCTGCGAGGCAGGTGAGCGCTGGTGTCGATTTCGAAGCTAAGGCGGCGATTCTCGGCCTCATGACGGAAAGGCCGCCCGATCGTTTCGATCAGGCCGGCAAAGGTGATTTCCTCCGCTTCCACCGAAACCGTGCCCGACTCGATTTTCGAGAGATCGAGGATATCGCTGATCAGATTGAGCAAATCGGTGCCCGCCGCATGGATCGTGCGGGCAAATTCCACCTGCTTCGGAGTGAGATTTCCCCCTGGATTGTCGCTGAGCTGTTGCCCCAAAACGAGGATGCTGTTGAGAGGGGTTCGCAGCTCATGCGACATGTTGGCCAGGAATTCGGATTTATATTTGGAGGTCAGCGCCAGCTCCTTGGCCTTGCCCTCCAGGGCGCCGCGCGCCTGCTCAATTTCCTGGTTCTTCCGTTCCACCTCGACGTTTTGTTCGGCTAGCTGTTGCGCCTTTTGCGCCAATTGTTCGTTGGTCTGCTGCAGCTCTTTCTGTTGCATCTGCAGTTCAATGGCCAGCTGCTGCGATTGCTTCAGCAGACCTTCAGTCTGCATCGTCGCCTCGATACTGTTAAGCACGATGCCAATGCCGGTGGTCAGCTGTTCCAGAAACGCGAGTTGCGAGGCGGTGAAGGGGCTGAGAGAAGCGAGCTCGATTACAGCCTTCACCCGATCCTCGAAGAGAATGGGGAGCACGATGACGTTGCGGGGTGTCGCTTCGAATAAACCCGAACGAATCGTGATGGTATTGGGGGGCACGTCGGTGATGACCATGCGCCGTTTCTCTTGAGCGCACTGGCCGATCAGGCCTTCCCCGATCTTTAGCCTTCGCATATGTATGTCACTGCCGTCATCGGCAAAGGCGGAGAGCGGGATCATTGCCTCCTCTTCATGATCCATCTGGAACATGACACCCTGTTGCGCATTGATCAGCTGGGCCAATTCCGACAAGAGAGTCCTGCCCATGGTCGACAGGTCACGCTGGCCCTGCAACATGCCGGTGAACCGCGCCAGGTTTGTCTTGAGCCAATCCTGTTCGGTATTCCGCTCCGTCGTCAGGCGGAGATTGTTGATCATGGTGTTGATGTTGTCTTTCAACTCCGCGACTTCGCCGCTCGCTTCGACCTGGATGGAGCGGGTAAGGTCGCCCTTGGTCACCGCGGTAGCTACCTCGGCAATGGCGCGCACCTGGTTGGTGAGGTTATCGGCCAGGAGGTTGACGTTGCCGGTCAAGTCCTTCCAAGTGCCCGCAGCTCCCGGAACATTGGCCTGGCCGCTAAGGCGGCCTTCGACGCCCACCTCACGCGCAACCGTGGTTACCTGATCGGCGAATGTCGCGAGGGTGTCGGTCATATTGTTGATGGTCTCAGCGAGTGCGGCGACCTCGCCCTTGGCATTCACCGTCAACTTCTGGGTCAGGACGCCGTTGGCAACCGCGGTAACGACTTTGACGATGCCGCGCACCTGTTCGGTCAGGTTGGCCGCCATGACGTTGACGTTATCCGTGAGATCGCCCCACGTGCCGGCCACGCCTGGCACTTCAGCCTGGCCGCCCAGTTTCCCGTCGGTGCCGACCTCGCGAGCCACGCGCGTCACTTCCGCGGCAAATGCATTGAGCTGATCCACCATCGTGTTGATGGTTTCTTTGAGCAAGAGAATTTCGCCGCGCACATCGACGGTGATTTTGCGCGACAGATCGCCGCGGGCTACGGCGGTCGTCACTTCGGCAATGTTACGAACCTGGGCGGTCAGATTGCCGGCCATGGAATTCACAGAATCCGTAAGGTCCTTCCACGTGCCGGCCACGCCTGGGACGTTGGCTTGTCCTCCCAGCCTGCCTTCGCTGCCCACTTCGCGGGCAACGCGAGTCACCTCGCCGGCAAAAGCATTCAGCTGATCCACCATCGTGTTGATGGTTTCCTTGAGCAGGAGAATTTCGCCGCTCACGTTTACCGTGATCTTCTTGGAGAGGTCGCCGCTGGCAATGGCGGTGGAGACTTCGGCGATATTGCGGACCTGGCCGGTCAGATTACTCGCCATGGAATTGACCGAGTCCGTGAGGTCTTTCCAGGTGCCGCCGACACCCGGCACCTGCGCCTGACCACCGAGCTTGCCATCGGTGCCGACTTCGCGAGCCACGCGTGTCACTTCCGAGGCAAAGGCTCGGAGTTGGTCCACCATGGTGTTGATCGTGTCTTTCAGCTCCCGGATTTCCCCTTTCACATCGACGGTGATCTTGCGCGACAGATCGCCACGGGCCACGGCGGTTGCCACCTCGGCGATGTTGCGCACCTGGCCGGTCAGGTTGCTGGCCATGAAATTTACGTTGTCCGTAAGGTCTTTCCAGGTACCGGCGACGCCATGGACCTGGGCCTGACCGCCTAACTTGCCTTCTGTGCCTACCTCGCGCGCGACGCGCGTCACTTCCCCGGCGAAGCCGTTGAGCTGATCCACCATGGTGTTGATGGTGTTCTTCAGCTCGAGAATCTCGCCTTTCACATCGACGGTGATCTTGCGCGACAGATCGCCGCGGGCGACGGCCGTCGTCACCTCGGCAATATTGCGCACCTGGCCGGTCAGGTTGCCGGCCATCGAGTTAACCGAATCGGTAAGGTCTTTCCAGGTGCCGGCGACACCGGGCACGTTTGCCTGGCCCCCCAGGCGTCCTTCCGTGCCTACTTCACGGGCCACGCGGGTCACTTCGCCGGCAAAACGATTCAGCTGATCCACCATGGTGTTCAGCGTTTCTTTCAGCTGAAGGATCTCGCCGCGCACATCGACGGTAATCTTGCTGGAAAGGTCTCCGCTGGCAATGGCGGTAGCCACCTCTGCGATGTTGCGGACCTGCGCGGTGAGGTTGCCGGCCATGAAGTTTACATTGTCGGTCAGGTCCTTCCACGTGCCGCCTACGCCGGGCACTTGTGCCTGGCCACCCAGCTTGCCTTCTGTGCCTACCTCGCGTGCAACGCGAGTGACTTCGCCGGCAAAGGCGTTCAACTGATCCACCATGGTGTTGATGGTGTCTTTCAGTTCGAGAATCTCGCCTTTCACATCCACGGTGATTTTGCGCGACAGATCGCCACGGGCGACGGCGGTGGTGACTTCCGCAATGTTGCGCACCTGCGCGGTGAGGTTGCCGGCCATGGCATTCACCGAATCGGTGAGATCCTTCCAGGTGCCGGCAACACCCGGAACTACGGCCTGGCCGCCAAGTTTGCCATCGGTGCCCACTTCGCGCGCTACACGCGTCACCTCGGACGCGAAAGAGCGCAACTGATCCACCATGGTGTTAATGGCTTCTTTGAGCTGAAGTATTTCTCCGCGGACATCGACCGTGATCTTGCGCGAAAGATCGCCGCTGGCCACAGCGGTGGCAACTTCGGCGATATTGCGTACCTGACCCGTCAGGTTGCTGGCCATGGAGTTGACCGAGTCGGTCAGATCCTTCCACGTGCCGGCCACGCCGGGTACCTGCGCCTGACCGCCAAGCTTGCCGTCGGTGCCCACTTCGCGCGCAACACGCGTCACTTCGGAGGTGAATACGCTGAGTTGCTGGATCATGGTATTGACGATCTCGGCGGAGCGAAGAAATTCTCCCTCGAGCGGCCTGCCACCCACATCCAGGCGAACGGTCTGCGCCAGATTTCCCTGAGCCACCGCGGCAATGGCGTTGGTGACCTCGGTGGTTGGGCGCAGGAGATCTTCGATCAGCGTATTGACGGATCCTTCCATTTCGCCCCAGGCGCCTCGAGACTCATAGAACCGGGTGCGTTCCCTTGTTCGGCCTTCCTTGCCGACGACCTGGCCCACGCGCTGGAGTTCCCTCGCCATCTGCTGATTGGCAGCGACAATTTCGTTGAATGTATCTGCGATTTTTCCGGGTAGCCCGATCCAGGAGCCAGGCAGGCGCACGGAGAAGTCTCCATCCCTGACGGCTTGCAACCGGGCCAGGATCTCATCCAGGGGAGCACCATCCGGGTCTGCAACCGCGACCCTTCCCTTTCTTCCGCTACTTTTCTGACTTTTCGCCGAGTTACCATTGGCGCTTGGAATTTCGCCGTACCCCTCGCCATTGTTCATGATCGCTCCTGTATTAGCGACGGCTTGGTCGTTCCGTTAAGACCTGCTTTACGATCTTTAAATCGTGCATTTATGCAAACAAATTACCCGCGAGAAAATAGTACTGGGAAAAGACAAAGGCGCCTGACCAGGCGAACGGTTTAGATACTGTGATGCCTCTTGTTTGTAAATGTCATTGAGCGCGATCAGCCTTTCACCTACAACTAATGTGTTATTTTGCCCACTTTTTAGTGCTGCTTTGCCATGACAACAGAACAGCCGGCATGTCTGATTACGAGTGGACATGGTTTTCCGTGCGTGATGCTCAACCTGAGATGTGGATCAGGGAACGAAATCCGCCGGCATCGGCCGTCTTCGACCACAATTGTTTTGGTTCCGACAGAATTGCCATTCCGGGAGCAGGGCGCGGTCTGTAGGGCCCGAACGTGGTCCTGCGAGCCGATCAGTGGTCAACGAGCGGTGATTCCGAGGGCGCCGGGAGCGCAGACCCACGATTTTGTTCTGATTGGCCAAGGAAGCGCCTGAAATTCGCTTCAGCGAATCGAGTACAAGAATATTTTGCTCTGCTGCTAGTCCGAAATGACCTCAACGGGGATCTATACCTTCGTGCGCGAACTGAATGGCTACCGGGCATCACCCCCAGGGGCGCGAAAGAGCCCGTCCTATACCCCTAAGAAAGTTATGGGGGCGGGAATTAAAAGACTTGGCCACCTTGAGAATCTAAACGACTTATCCTGTGAAGCGCGCCGGAGGCCGCGGGCCGCCAAGCCCTGGCGAACTGCTAGAATAGAGGCAGTTTTTCTATCGCCTGACACGGCATGACCCGCAAAGCCAGCCATCCAATTCGCCTCCCGCTATCCACCGGAGCGGTTTCCTCCTACGCGCGGCAGACCTTAGTTCGAAGGGAGAATCCGGCGTGAGCACACCGCAATCTTCTCCGCTCGCAGGCGATATCTGGATGGGCTGCTCCGGCTGGGCTTACCCTACCTGGAAACCGGAGTTCTATCCGCCCAAGACTTCACCCAAGAGAATGCTGGAGCATTACGCGACCCGGCTTAACTCTGTCGAGGTGAACTACACTTTCCGCCATCTGCCTTCGGCGGCCACCATCGAGGGATGGTTGAGCCAGATTGCAGCCGACTTTCGCTTCTCCTTTAAAGCACCTCAGCGCATCACTCACATCAAGCGGCTGAAAGAGTGCAGCGAGGCGCTGTCCGTCTTTTACTCCGCCCTATTGCCGGTCATCCGTGCCGATCGGATGGGCGTGATTCTGTTTCAGCTGCCGCCAAACCTGAAGGCGGATCGGGACCGGCTTGCGGCTTTCCTCAAGGAGGCGGCGCCGGAGAGCGGCTCGCTGCGTGTCGCATTCGAATTTCGTCACGCGTCGTGGTTCACCGATGAAATCTTCGAGCTGCTGCGGCAGCATGAGGCCGCCCTTTGCGTTGCCGAGAGCGACGAATTTCAAACGCCCGACGTCGACACTGCTCCATTCTCCTGTTACCGGCTGCGCAAGAGCGAATACGACGATGCGGATCTGGGACAGGTAGAACAGCTGTTGATCACCAAGGCGGCGCGGGGAGATGTGTTCGCTTACATTAAGCATGAGGATTCGCCCAAAGGGGCACTCCAGGCAGC
This sequence comes from Acidobacteriaceae bacterium, assembly GCA_049800615.1. Lineage (GTDB taxonomy): Bacteria > Acidobacteriota > Terriglobia > Terriglobales > Acidobacteriaceae > PALSA-350. The sequence continues at coordinate 19,738 of JBARKD010000673.1, forward strand.
CGAATTGCTTACCAGATTGCGGGTGCGATGAGCGGGCTGTTGACCGAAGGCCTCATACAACACCTGGAAGAGTTTCTTCCCAGACGTTTTCTGCGCAATGGCCATCTGCAGACGCTGGTGGGCAATTTTGCGCCGCGACGCTATATGCTGCCCGAGGCCGAGACGCACATTGTGGAGGTAGATCCGGGGCGGGGCGCCGCGGTAAGCGAGGCCTTCGAGCCCAGTGCTGGGCCGGGGCGGAGGGAAGAGGCGCTAGCCAATGTCCGCGCCCGCGGCGCCAGTTACGTGCTGTGCGATTGCCATTGGCAGCCGGACGCCGGCCAATGCCTCACCATTGTGCTGCTCCATGGCCTTGAAGGATCTTCGCGCTCGCAACATGTGCTGGGCAACGCCGCCCGGGCTTGGGCCGCGAGGTGTAATGTCATCCGCATGAACATGCGCAACTGCGGGGACACGGAAGATTTGTCGCCATCGCTGTATCATTCAGGGCTTTCTGCCGATGTGGCGGCCGTCATGCGGACGTTGGGCGCGGAGAAAGGCCTACGCTCCTTTGCCTTGGTCGGCTACTCCATGGGCGGCAACCTGATGTTGAAGCTGGCTGGAGAGGTGGGCTCCACGGCCGGATCATTGAGAGCCGTGGTCGGGGTTTCCCCGGCGATAGACTTGGCAGCTTCGGCCGATGCGCTGCACGACCCCTGGAACCGGGTCTACGAGTGGAAGTTTCTGGTGGGTTTGCGGCGGCGCTTTCGCCGCAAGGCGGAGCTGTTTCCGGAAATTTACTCGACGGCCGGATTGGAAAGGATTGCAACCTTGCGCCAATTCGACGACCAGATCACCGCCCGCTACTGCGGTTTTGCCGGAGCGGATGATTACTACTACCGCGCATCGAGCGGACGATCCGCAGCGCAGATCTTGGTGCCCACCCTGATTCTGCATGCGCTGGACGATCCGTTTATCAGGATGCTGCCGGCGACGCGCTCGATCTTGCTGGACAATCCCCGCGTGCGGCTGATCGAGACGGCGCATGGCGGCCATTGCGCGTTTCTGGCGCCGGCGGCCGGATATGACGGTTACTGGGCGGAGAAAGCACTGCTTGGTTTTCTGCTGTCGGTCACGCAGTCCTGATGGAAGCCGATTGGTCGGTTGCGCTGTTGACCGATGATCCAGTCATTGCCGTTCCGTGGTCGGCGGAGGCGGGGGCAACCGACCTTAGCGAACGGCGGTTTGTTGATCTGCGTTTGGACAAAGATGCGATTGACGAGATTGAAGAAGCCCGGGCAAGACCGGGACTACGATCTGCCTTGCTGCTGCTGAACTGCGCCGGGTCTCCGTTCTGGACGGCGAAGTGCGATGTCTGGAGCAGTGGCCCTGACCAGGGTGACCTACCTCTCGATCCCTACGAGATGGACGCTCAACCCGGGCAGACGGATTTCGGCGCCGGATCGTACGTTGACCTTTTGCGGCGCGATCCGGCATGGCTGTCGTCGTTCGAGCGGCAGGAACAATGGATGCGACAAGTTACGGAGCGGCTTCGCGCAACTCCAGCGACGGCGGCTCGCATAGAGCTTGTCTTGCGCCGTGCCGAGGTCCAGAGAATTCCCGGGTTTGGCGTGACCTGGTTCGTTGAAGGCTGCGGAGCGACCGCAGAGGACGCGGCAAAGAAATGGGACGAAGCGCTCGCCATGACGCTCCCTGTCATCCTGGATACGATCCTCGCCTCAGCGCACTAACGATACAATGGCAGGAACGGGCGAGTAGCTCAATTGGATAGAGCACCGGCCTTCTAAGCCGGGGGTTGTGGGTTCAAGCCCCGCCTCGCCCACCATTTACGATCGGCGCCTTACAAGAACCATGCAGCGCTGAGCCCCGCCCGAATTAGACGGCGGGGCTGAAGCCCCGCCTCTTCACAAATGCCCACCTTAGCGACGATAAGACTGCCGCGAAAATGGGCCTCGGGCAAGTGAATGGGTTACTTGATGCCGATGACCATGGAGTCCGGACCGACAAGGTGCTCGACGCGAGTATTGTGGAAGCCTGCTTCTTTCATCCAGCCGGTGCAGTCTGCGCCGGTATAGTCGAAGCCGCCTGGAGTTTCGATGAGCATATTGAGGCTCATCATGAGGCCGAAGGCGTTTTTTGAGCGGTCGTCGTCGATGATGCTGTCGTAGATGACGAGGGCTCCTCCGGAAGGAAGAGCCTCGTATGCCTTGCGGATGAGGAGTTTCTTCTCGTCGAGATTCCAGTCGTGGAGGATGTGGCCCATCATGACGACGTCAGCGTTGGGGATGGGTGAATCCCAGAAGCTGCCGGGATGGAAATGGACGCGGCCGGAGAGGCCGTTGTCTGTGACGTAATCTTCGAAGATGGGACCGACCTCGGGGAGATCGAAGCCGATGCCGGCGATGTTTGGATTGGCGAGAGCAACCTGGGTGATGAGATCGCCTTGTGCAGTACCGACGTCAACAGCGGACTTGTAGTTAGCCCAGGTGAACCTTTTTGCGATAGCGATATTGCCACCGTGGCTGATACCTGTCATGGCGCGAAGAAATCCGCGCAGACGCGCGGGATCGGCGTAGAGGGCAATGAAGGGATTCCCACCGCCACCACGGGCCTCGTTTTGCGGTTCGCCGGTACGGAGCGCGGTGGTGAGGTGACTCCAGTAGGTGTAGAGGCGATTGTTGGCCATCTCGAGGACGCCGCCGATGTAGGAGGGTTTACGTTTGTCGAGGAAGAGATCGGTGGACGGCGTGTTGTAGTAGGTGCCATCGCGGCGCTCGAGGAAGCCGAGAGCGAGGAGGGCATCGAGAAAGTCTCGCGCGGAGCGAGCGTGAAGGCCGAGGCGGGCGCTCAATTCGGGCAGCGTCTCGGGGTGTTTGGCAAGCTCGGTGAAGAGCTCAAGTTCGACAGCGCTGAGCAGGATCTTCGAGGCCCAGAAGCCGGTGCCCACCTGCAGGATTTGGTCTGGCCGTGGTTCGTTCATGACGGTGCCATCCTTCTAAAATTGAGGGCTGAAGGTTCAATCGTGTAAAAGAGGGTTTTCCGATTTTATGTGCGGGAGTGCAATTTGACAAGAAAGCATCCCCCAGGGCTGACAACCGTATTCAGCCCTTCCAATCCGTCTTGAACCCCGTCTGGGGTGCACACGTTGGGAAACAACGAAGATTAATGCGGGTGCACGGCTGAATTAACCCAGCTTTAAATTGGCGTGAGTATACCTGCGTCCAGCCCCGCAAAGCATGTGCGATGGCTATCCCGAACCAGATAGGCATTGAAGGAGGACTCATGAGAAAGCTTCTCGTCGTGCTCGTGTGTATGACGGCCACCGGCTGGGTTTTGTGTCAACCAGCCGTCAGTCAAACGGATTCTCACGACGGCCACTCACACGTCGTCCCCATTGCGGCGATAAGTGTTCCTGGAACTTCCACCGCGAACCCCTTTGTCAATTTCGACCAGGCTCGCATCGATAGCAAATTGCAATTGCTATTCGTGTCCAGCCGCTCGTCAAAAGCCGTCGCCATCATCGATGCACTTACACACAAGGAGGTGGGCGAGACCCCGCCCGTTTTCGCCGGCGTAGGCATCGACAGTCCCCACTCGGGCCCCGACGGAAACGTGATCGCCGGTCATTACCTCTTTGCCGGAGACTACCCGAGCACAGTAAGAATTTTCGACCTCAGTGCAAGCATTTCGTCGCCGCCCGAAGTCGCGGAAGTCCAAACCGGCGGCGAGTTTCGAGCCGACGAGATGGACTATGACCCGGTCGATCAGGTTGTTATCGTTTCCAACGGCGATTCAACTCCCGCCTTCGTCACGCTGATCAGCAGCACGACATTCAAGATCCTGAAGCAAGTAACCTTCGATGGGACGAACGGCACCCCCGACACCTCGCAGGGCGGCATCGCCAGTGTTCTGTATAACTCCAAAACGAACAAGTTTTTTATCAGCATTCCCGAGGTTGGATCGGACGCGACGGCGGGCGCAGTCGCGGTGATGGATCCGGTAACGGGGCAGGTGACGCAGATGTTTACGGGACTGGACAACTGCATGCCGTCCGGGATGGCGCTAGGGCCCAGGGAAAATGTTCTGGTTACCTGCGACCCGGGATTCCCTGCTCCTGATCCAGTTCAGTTCGCGCCGCGCACGTATGTGATCAACGGAAGTACGGGAGCCATTCTGGCCAATCTCACACAAATTGGCGGTGTAGACTACGCCGCGTACAACCCTATCGATCATCACTATTACCTCGGAGCACGCGACTTTTTCACGAGTCCAACGGCAACCACAGCGTCTCCGGCGCTGGGCGTCATTGATGCCGATACGAATGAATGGATCGAGAACTTTCCTACGGGAACCAATGCCCATTCGGTGGCCGTCAACCCTCTCAATAACCAGATATTTGTGCCGATCGAAGATCCAAATCCGCTCTGCGGAACGCTTCCCGGATGTGTTTCGGTGTTCACGGATGCCCACCGGGGAGACAAATGGTAAGAAATTCATAAGCAACCGTGGAGGGATCCGATACCGCGGGGAATTAAACCTCGCACTTATCGTGACTGGCTCGGCTACTCGGAACGAAGAGAGTCGATCGGGTTCACGTTGGCTGCGCGCATTGAGGGGACGAGACTGGCCACCACGGTGACAATTGCGAGGAGTAGGGCAGCGCCCGCGAGAATGGCAGGATCGCGCGGCTTCATTCCGTAAAGGAGCGCGCCGGCAGCGCCGGCCGCAGCAAGGGACAAGACTGCGCCCATCACCAACCCAGCCCCCAACAGCATTGCGGCTTTTCCAAGAATCATGCCCGTGATGTCGGCGCGCTGCGCGCCAAGAGCCATGCGAATGCCGATCTCGGTGGTGCGTTCCTCCACCGTGTAGGACATTACCCCATAAAGGCCGGTCATCGCGAGAAGTACAGCCAGCGCACCGAAGAATCCAGAGAGCATGGCCAGCAGCCGCTCGGCAAGCAGTGAGTCCTCAATCTGCTCTTGCATCCCTGTGAATTCGAAGCTGATTCCTGAGCTGACATCGTGCAGAGTGCGGCGGATCGCCTGCTCCTCCGCATCCATCGACAGCCTGGATCGGACGAGCACGTTCATGTTGGGATCCACGTCCGGATCCTGCGCAAGCGCGAGATAGGCGACGGGTCCGGCGGGGCGCCGGATGCTGCTGTATCTCGTATCTTTTACCAGGCCGACGATCTGGTTCAGCTCCTCCGGTCTCGATGGAGTGGCCTCACGCCAGAATTGCGCTCCGATCGCATTCGCACCCAGCCCGAGCTTTTTGGCGAAGGCCTCGTTCACGACGGCCACACGCGGGGATTGGGTGGTGTCCAAGTCATTGATGTCGCGCCCGGCGACGATCGGAATGCGCAGCGTGGTGAAGTAATCCGGGCTGACGGCACTGAAGTTGGAGTCCTGCCGCAGTGTTCGATCATGGCCGTCGACCCACACTGAGTTGCCCCAGCCACTTCCACTGAGGGGCACGATGTTGGTATCGGCTGCGCTTTCCACACCCGGAATCGAGCGTATGCGATCGAGCACCTGGCGCTGGAACACAGCGCGCCCATCGGCAGGGATTTCGAGGCGTGTGAAATCCAAGTTCACCACCAGTACGCCTTTGGCCTGGAAGCCCGGATCTTCGACCAGCCAGTTGCGCAGGCTCTGCGTGAACAACAGCGCGCTGAACAGCAGCACGAGGGAGAGAGCGATCTGCGACACCACCAGCGCGGCGCGAAACCCCAGGCGTCCCCGGCTTGCCGTCATGCCGTGGCTCCCCGCCTTCATCGCCGCACCAGGAGCCGTACGGGAAGCCCGCAACGCGGCAGCCAATCCAAAGAGAAGACATGTGAGCAGCGAGACCCCTAAGAGAAAGGCAAAGAGGCGCCAGTTCAGGTGGAAATCGAGGGAGATCGCGTCGTTCTGTGTCTTGAGAGACGCTACCAGGGCGCGACTCAAGGCCTGAGCCAGCAATGCGCCGGCCAGTGCTCCGGCAAGCGACAACAACAGGCTCTCCCCCAGGACCAGGCGAATCACGCGCCAGCGTCCCGCTCCGACAGCCAGGCGCACGGCCATGTCTCGCTCACGCGCGGTCGTCCGAGCCAGCATCAGGCTTGCGAGATTGGCGCACGTGATCAGCAGCACCAGGCCTCCGATCCCGAGAAGAAAGCGCAACGGAGCGGAATAGGTCTCGCGCAGCATGGAGACGCCTGCCGCCGAAGGCTCAGCGGTGAGCTTCATCGCGAGATAATCCTTAATGCTTTCCGGGGGATAATCCGGACTCAGCGTTGATGCGAAGATACCGGGCGAGGCGGCTCCAAGACGCGCTGCCACTTGCTGAACCGACCATGCAGGATCGAGCCTGCCAATGATGGAAAGCCACCACTTGGTGCTCGAGGTTAAAAGGTTGGTGGGTGAGAGGTAAGGTTGCGCGCAGATGGGCACGGCCACGTCGAAGTTGCGGCCAACAGCCACCCCGAAGAAGTTGGCCGGGGTGATGCCAATTACTTCCACGGACTTGTCATCGAGCCTGAGTATTTTACCCAAGGCCGGATGCCCGCCGAATTCCTGCTGCCAGTAACCATAGCTGATGACGGCTCCCGGCACTCCGCAGCCTGGCCGGTCGTCCTCGGCGGTGAACAGTCGCCCGGCAACAGGCGTGACACCCAACACATGAAAGAAATTGCCGCTTACGTAAAGGCCATCCACAAAACGGGCGTCGCCGCCGGAATCACGGGAGAAACCGACGTCCCGCCAAGCAGCGATTGCGGAGAAGCCCTGGTGATTTTCGCGCAGCTTCTCCCAAATGAGGTTGGTTACTATTGGATAGCCACTGGAAAAGCTTCCGCGCGCCCTGCTCCTATCGACAATGCGAACCTGGGCCAACTGCTGCGGATTCTTCACCGGCAGCGACTGTAACAACAGGGCATCGAGAAGCTGAAACAGCGCCGTGTTAGCGCCAATGCCCAGGGCAAGCGTGGCGACGACAACAAAGGAAAATCCCGGGCTCTTGCCGAAGACGCGCAGAGCACTCCAGACATCGTGCCAGAGGCTCTCGAGCCCGAGTGCGCGATCTTCCGCCTCGACGCGCTCGCGCATTACCGTGGGATTGCCGAAACGCCTGCGGGCATCGCGCTCTGCCTCTTCGCGGCTCATGCCCCGCGCCATGTTGTCGTCCACGCACATGGCCATGTGTTCGTGCAGTTCCGCATCGATGTCGCGCTCCATGCGCGAGCGTCTTCTCAAGGAAACGATTCTTCGCAAGAGCGCCATTGTTCACCTCACGCGAAACGCAGAACCGCATCGACGCCCTTGACGACCTGGGCCCAATTCTTTTCGCGGCTGGTAAGCTGTGCCCGGCCGACGCGGGTGAGCGTGTACCACTTAGCCTTGCGTCCATAGCCGGTAACGGCCCAACTGGCACGTACCCAGCCGTTCTGCTCCATTCGGTGCAATGCAGGGTAGAGCGAGCCCTCTTCCACAATGAGGACCTCGTCCGTGACGCGCCGGATGTGCATCATGATGCCGTACCCGTGCATGGAATTGAGCTGGGAGAGAGTCTTAAGGATCAGGAGGTCAAGCGCGCCCTGCAGGTCATTCTTTGCCATATGCAAGCTTTCCCCTAGATAACAAGGGTAGATAGGAAGCCTAGCACCGCCTCGCCCTAGACGTCAAGGGGAAGACGGAGCGGCCCGCCACGGGCACAATCTGCCTGTGATTGGGATAGATGCGAAAAGCTGGATGGGAGAATAGTGCAGTGCGGGCCAGCGTTTTTTGCGGGCCCGAAAAAAGCAGGCGAGGAAAGCAGCTGCTGCTCCCCTCGCCCAGATGAATGTTTGGTGGCTATTTTCGGAAATATTCCTTTTACTTTGACGCCCGGTCGGCGCGGCCCTTGCGGAACATCTCGTTCACCGTTGCTTCGAAGTGATGTGCGGAGGCAGGCGTGCGAACCTCGCCGCTGAGGATCGTGCGGTAAGGGATTTCCTTGCCGTAGTAGGCCTTGGTATCGTTTGTATTCTGGTGGACTTCGTCGCCGGTCAGATCAACGCCGGCAAACAAACCTTGGCTGCGCGAATAGGTAAGAAATTCCGCATTGGCCAACTCGGTAGTAGAAGCCTGGGAGTCACGGCCTACCGGGCCTGCCGCAGCCGCGGCGTCACCGCCCAGCTTCACCTTATCTTTCAGCAGATCGTCCACGCTCTTGGCATTGACGCCGACCAACACGAGGTCGGTCGATTGACCTCCGGCCTGGAGCCCGAAGCTTGCACCTATCAACTGGATAAAAACCGGCGCACTCCAACCATTGGCGGTGCGGCAGGTAGCTACGCCTTGGCCATACTGGGCACCCACCAGGAATGCTCCCTTTTTGAAACCAGGGATAACGGCCACACAGTGAGCCTTAGCGGCTATATCGAGGGGAATGCCCTTGTCAGGTGTCGCCATAAGTTCGTGAAGAACACTATGTGCAGCGTCGATGCGAGCGTCCAGCTTTTGCGTGTCGGCCGCTTTCGCTGAACTGACGCCGGCGAGACCGAAACCGACTAATAAAACAGCCATCATTTGTTTCATAACAGTTTGGACCTTCCTGAACTTTCAATGGAGAGGTGTTGCCAATGCTTACTAACCTCTGCTGAGTTCTTTGGATGCAACTTTTGCCTCGGCGCGCAGTTGGATAGCAATTTATACGACTACCAAAGAGACAGTGGCGGTATCAAAGGTTTGGTGAGGGCCGGCAGCTAATGAAGACCACGTAGGATGCCTGTTACCGTCGAGTGGTTGACTGTAGCAAGGGCCCTGCATGAGGCAGGGTTTAAAGTGTCTGCGTGG
>JBARKD010000674.1:0-3408 GCA_049800615.1 Acidobacteriaceae bacterium
ATTTGGAAGCTGGCAAACCATCTCCGCGAAGTGCCTCTTTCCGAATAACATTGGTTTTCAATGACTTAGGGTTTTTGTACCAGCCAAATTCTTATCTAGCGACCGCTACCGCATGAGAGGCCTGACCCAATGACCTCTTCAGGATCAAACAGTTGGGGCCACGTGGCCAGGTTTGTCGCGATCGTCATACCCCGCGAAAGGACGCCCGAGCAGTCCATCGCGCCTCAGAGAGAGATCGGGCCACGGCACGAGCAGGGACTAGGCTTCGAAATCAGTCTGGGCTTTGCTTCAGCTTTCTTGGCCATGATCACGTGCAGAATGCCATTTTCGTATTTGGCCTCGACGCTGTCAGGATTAACCGTTGCCGGCAAGGTAAACGTCCGGGAGAATTGCCCGTAATAGCGCTCCACTCGTTGGTAGCGATCCTGCTTGCGGTCCTTCCCGAGCTCTCGCTCGCCGCTGATCGTCGGGGCGTTTCCTTCGAGCGTGAGTTTCAAGTCCTCTTCACGGATGCCAGGCACTTCCAATATCCAGGACGATGTGATCATCCTCTTCATCTACATCCGTGTACGGGGCAAACCAGGACGCGGTCAGAGAAGAGGGTTCCCCGGCCCCATTACTTGGTAATATTTCGTCGAATATACAATTGATCCGTTCCTCCAAGGAACGGCTGCCAACGTGTCAGCGCAGTCATAAGCTATTTACCTCCCCGGGATTTCCCCGGTTTTTACCAAATGGGACGCAGAGCGATCTCCCGCTTGAATGCCTCGGCAACTTGACATCGAAGGGCCTCTCCGACGCACAGATCCAACTAATTTCCGGCCACGAAAGCAAAAAAGCCTGGAGGTCTACCAGCATCTGTCGTTGCAATCGGTCGCTAAGGCTTACCAGGACGCGGTTCAGACCGTGGGGATCTGATGCGAGACTCCCTCAGCAGGTCAAATTCCTGTGGGACTTTACGTACCCTTGTTGGAATTTAACCATCTTCATCGGTCCTCTCGGAAAGAATGCAGAAGTCAAAACCGCACAGTACAAGGAATACGTTGTTTTCAGTCGGCGACAAGCGAGAGCTGGAAGAACGAGAAAGGCGATTACGAAAACCGCACCGGCAGGCATCCCCTGTATGCCTGGAGCAATCTCTCCAACTTCGCCAAGACGCTTCAGAAGGGGCAGCCCATCACCCTTTGAGGGGAAAATCAAATATCGCGAGGTTTCGGAAGAGGTCGATGGCGTTACGTTCAAGCACATCATCGCCACGCGACGAGCATGAAGCGGCTCTCGAAAGTCGAAGCCACGGACGATCCGGCAGACGGTGCGGGTGAAGACGAAGGCGCGGTCCAAAGAGAGCCAGAGATTGTCTCTCCAACAAAAGGGCGGAGATAGCCTTTCCTCCGTAGCCTGAGGGCCGGCAGCATTGGAACCTGGCCGGAGACAGGCAGCAATATCCATTACCGAACTAGCCCTTGCGGGAAAGTGAGTGGGAAGGAAATTGCCAATTTGTTTGAATCATAGATGTGCGCAGCGCGCTCTTTGCACGTGACAGTCTTGACTTGACCGCTGGAACAGTGATGTCAAGAGATTGCGCGATCTCCCGCACGGAGCGTTCTTTTGCCTGCCGGAGTTGGATTACCTCGCGACAGACCGGTGGCAGCTGGTGGATGGCTTTCCGCAACAATTTATGTCTCTCTTCTCGGACGTAGTGGCTCTCAGGGTCGTCCATAGGGGACCGCGGCTCCCAGGCCACGAAGTTTCCCACACGACCGTCGCCACCGTCGATCGGAATCTCGGAGCAAATGCGCTTCTTGCGCAAGATCATGAGCGCCGAGTTGATCGCAATCCGCGTAAGCCCGGTGGAGAAACTGGATCTCCCCTCGAAATTCTTCATGTGAGTGAACGCGTTCAGGAAGGCGTCCTGGAGTGCATCCTCAGCATCCTGGCGAGTCCTGGTGACTCGATAGGCGGCTTGAAAGACCCTGGTCGCATGGCGCTTACTGAGTTCGACAAACGCGTCCGTGTCTCCAGATTTAGCTCTGGACGCCAGCATCTCATCGCTCATCTCGGTCGGGCTGTATTCAATATCAACACTATTTACCGCCGGCATCGGTAGACTCATAATGACCTCTTGTGTGATTTGGTCTCTTCGGATGTTCTGGGGGCATTCAGTGGGGAAGCTCCTTGGCTAGGTGATTCATTCGCTGACTCCAACAACATTCTGAGCTGTTGGTTCTTGATGAGAAGCTCACATACGCATTGCTGCAATCTCCGCGATTCTTCTTGCAAGCCTTCCCCAAGTGACAAACACGGGCCTTCGTGCAGCGGGCTCGCAAAGGGTGAACTCGTCAAGTGCTGCTCTATGGAGATGGTGCCGCGAGGGGTCTGTTTGGAGGGGTCTTGACGCGGTTGTGAAGTCATAAAGACCCTCCAATTCAAATTGCCCGTTAATGACGGTGTCCGAAGTCGGGACCAGAGTAGTGGTTGAAGTAGCTAAGATACGCGTCCCGAATGAGTCGAGAAACGTTCCATCTGTGCCATTACGCCAGAAGCATGAAGGCAAATCTATTAGACGATGGTATCGGCGATACCTTCGTATCACCGGCGTTCGATGACGTTACGTTAATCAGCCACGGTAAACGAGTGAACTTGCGCGCACTGATCAAGGAACTCAATCTCGAACTTTCGATTGGAAATGAGGATGTTGGCGAGCGGACTTTTGTTGGTATCTGCTCGGATGCCGTTTCCCTCTGACACCAATTCCAAGGTTCGCCGACACCATCGTCTAATAGACTCCTCTCCACGTTTCTGGTGTCATCGTTCTACGGGCAATCGACAAGAGCGAGATGGCCAGCAACATCAGTCGCCTTGCGACACTAGCGAGTGATTCGAACAATGGGTGACAAAGGATTTATGGGCAGGACAAGTGTCGCAGTAGCAACCATGAAGGTGGCGCAGATTGCATAGCAGGTAGGAACGTTCATGCAGCAGGAAAAATAAACAGCGCTCTTTGCGCTTCGGGGCGACTCTGCCTCGAACCAACCATGGGCCCAACATGACCATGTATCAGTACGGCACCCCTCGAGGGCGCTAACGCCTCTTTTCGCGAAGTCAGCCCAAAACTGCCCTGACCATTCTCTTGCTGCACGGCTTTCCCACATCGTCCCGCATGTTTCGCAGCCAGGGCAGCGCTGTCCGACCGCTACGGTCCTCCCTGGCGGCAGTCTATGGAAATGAGGGCGCAAGTCCTTTCAGAGCTAGACGGTGACCTGAACCCGAATCTGGTGGGAGGAGGGCGAGCTCGCAACGAAGCCGCGCGGCCATTCTTATCAAGTCCGCGAAAGACTCAGCTTTCATCTTTCGCATCACCTGGCCTCGGTGTGCCTTTACCGTGATCTCGCTGATGGCCAGTTCCGC
>JBARKD010000675.1:0-2411 GCA_049800615.1 Acidobacteriaceae bacterium
ACGTTCATCTGATTGTTGCGGAAATCAAGGCCGGTACGGATCTCATGTTTACCGCGGATCAGGTCAAGAACATCCTTGAAGGAATAGATGTCGGTTCCACCCTGAAACGGAGAATAGCCGCGATCGCCGAGGGACCAATAGCCGCCATAGACCTCGGCGGAAACCAAACCCTGACTGTATGGATCAGTGGAGAGGGGGGAACCAGTGGGGGAGCATCCCAGATCGGCGCCCGGAATTCCCAGCTTGGCCGAGGCGCATGTGAAGTTGCCCAGTGAGTCAATGTAGTCGAAGATGCGGTCGTAGCCGAGGCTGGCCTGGTTGAGGGTATGGGGCGAGAAGACGTGGCTCCAGCCGATGCCGACGTTACGCGCGTGGTTGATGAGGTTCTCATTGCTGCCGAAGGCGTTGGATTCGGCCAGCCCTGGTGCGCCGCCGGGTACAAAAGAGAATGCCTGATCGTAGCTGAACCGTCCGAAGAGGTTATCGGACGTGCCGAGCGCCTGATCGAGCCGGACGTCGAATTTGGTTTCGTTCAGCTTGCGGACAGGCTCGTTGACGTAGTTGTATCCGGAGCTGGGATTGTTGGCGTTAGGCGCAGGATAAATATTGATCATGCCCTGACCAACGCTGTTGATAAGGTTGGCGGGGATCTTGCTGCAGTCGGTGCCCTTGGCCTGACTTCCGTCCGGATTGGCCGGAATTGGATTGCCCGACGAGTCGCACTGGAAATAAGGATCCGCGGCGCCAACCATGTTCGGATTGGCAATCGCCATACCCGTGACCGGATTGCCGAAGGCATCGTTGGTGAAGTCGCCGCTGCGCATCGCCAGCGAAGGAACCAGGCCGGTGAAGGTGATTCCTTCACGCTGATCCTTCTGCTCGGCATCGACGAAGAAAAACGTCTTGTTGTGGCGGATAGGCCCCCCGATAGAACCCCCAAACTGGTTCAGATTGAACTTCGGGGTCGTAGTGTCAAAGTCGCCCTTTGCGTCGAGGTCGGTGTTGCGGACGAATTCGAAGAGCGATCCATGGAAATCGTTCGTGCCCCCTTTGGTTGTAACCAGAACTGTAGGCCCCGCGCGCGTGCCAAACTCGGCCGAGTAGGTGTAAGTCAGAACCTTGAATTCCTGAATGTCATCGATCGAGGAGAACACCCCGATCCCGCCCGCCGTCAGCTCATTGTTGTCCACTCCATCCAGCAGCCAGTCCGTGCTGTTCGGGCGCGAGCCGCCCACCGACAACGAATACGATCCCCGCGCGGCTACCTCGCTGTCACTTCCAGCGGTAAAAAAGCTGTTGGGATTGGTTTCCGACGTGGCGCCGGCGGTCAGCGTCGCCAGCTGCACGAAATCGCGGCCGTTCAGCGGCAGCTGCGACACCTCCTGCGACGTAATCACCTGGCCGAGTGATGGACTGGCTGTCTCAACCGCGATCGCCTCTCCGGATACGGCAACAGTTGTCACTACGGTGGCGGGCACCAGCGTAAAGTCGAGTTCGCGGGCCTCGTCCACTTGCAAATTCAGATCCTTCGACTCAGCACTGCGAAAGCCCGCCGCATCGACGCGCACCGAGTAGTTCCCAACAGGAAGCAAAGGGATCAGATAGTGCCCGGCACCGTCGGTCTTCACGTCGCGCGCCAGGCCGGTTCCCTCAGAGGTAGCCACCACCGTCGCTCCAGGAACAGCCGATCCCCCTTTATCGAGGACATTTCCGGCGAAGCTCCCATTCGCCTGACCGTGCATGGCCGGCGCGATCATCAGCGCGATAACGCCGACTAGCGCCAGAAGGAGTGATTTGTAGCATTTTTTATCGGATGAACCTGCTGCCTGCCTCGGATAGCTGGCGACGACGATCGTGCGTTTCATAGTCGAACCCCTTTCGGCAAAGCGGACAGGGTACTCTTGCATCGACTGCGGTGCGGAATACTAGACTGTAGGAAGTCACAGATCGAAAGTCAACCCACGTTTTGCACTGCTTGCGTATACCCCCGGCATTTTCGACGAAACGACGAAGACGAGCGTCGCATCGGAGGATCTCTCCCGCCGGAACTTGAAATGGAGGACCGGCGCCAACGATTCAGTCGCGATATTGTCCGGCCCTCAGCGGAGGCGCGCGACCGGCTTGTCGACCCTTTCTCGGCGATCTAAGCCCTAACTCCCCAAATGTGGAAAATTTGTCAAGCCCCAGCCCCGAAATCCAAAGTAATGACCCTTCATAACTCACCACTTACACGCCGGACTACCCAAAGAATTTTGGCGTGGTTTATAGCTGACTCTGGTATTCTAATAATAGGGGGTAATAAATAAATTCCCGTCCCCCGACAAACAGATACTAGATAGAAAGATGGCCGCCTTTTAGGGCGGCCTTTTCCGTTGCGGAGAGGAGGGAGCATGCCGACCATCGTTTGCCCG
>JBARKD010000676.1:0-3779 GCA_049800615.1 Acidobacteriaceae bacterium
GGCTCAAAGTGCTGCTTAATGGTGCGATAGAGCGCAGGATCTCGATTCTTTGCCGGATGGCTGGGGTCGGTCCGAGCCAGACGCTCTTCCGCGACCGCATCCGCACACGTCACCTGCACGATACGCCAGGGCGCACCCACTCCGGCCGCCGCCAGCAGGACATCCCCAATCTGAGCCTGGGTCGAAAACGTACGTCCATCGAAAAAGATGTAGTCGACTCGCCGGCGATCCGTCAGGTAGGCAGCGGCCTGCAGGATCGCACGCATGGAGAGTTGATCCTGTTCCGCGGTGTAATCCGTCAATGCACCCGGAAACAACGCACCGCGCACACGATCCTTATCGAGAACAGCTGCGTTCAGGCGCTCCGCAAGAGCCCGCGCCAGCGTGCTCTTACCCGTCCCGGGTAAGCCGGCAAATAGTACCCAGGTGGTCATTGATTAGACACCAGGATCGAACACCTGCCTAATCCTCGAACAGGTGGCCGTCGCGCATGTGCAGGATGCGGTCTCCAATCGCCGCCGCCTCGGGGTTATGGGTGATCATCAACACCGTCTGCTTGAACTCCTGGTTGGAGCGCCGCAGCATCTCGAGCACCGCGTTGGAATTGGCGGTGTCGAGATTGCCGGTTGGCTCATCGGCAAGAATGATGGCAGGGCGCGTGATCAGCGCGCGGGCAATCGCCACCCGTTGCTGCTCACCACCGGAAAGCTCCGACGGACGATGATCGAGCCGCCCCGCTATGCCGAGCATCTCCGTAAGGTGGTTCAGGAGTTCCTCGTCCTGCGGCAGGTGGCTACCGGCAATCTCTCGCGCAATTTCAATGTTGCCCCGCGCCGTTAGCGTGGGCAGCAGATTGAACTTCTGAAATACGAAGCCAATCTTCGTCTTGCGCAAAACAGTGCGCCGCGCATCGGTCAGCTGGGCAAAATCGACGCTGTCGATCAACACGCTTCCCGAGGTGGCCCGCGTCAAGCCGCCAAGAATATAGAAGAGCGTCGATTTTCCGCTGCCCGAAGGACCGACAATGCTGACGAACTCGCCCGGTGGCACAACAAACGAGACATTGTTGAGGGCGGGGACCTCTACTTTGCCCGCCCGGTAGATCTTGCTAACGTTCTTTGCCTCAATGATGGGCTGCACGTTCCTGATTGTAACTGGCAGGGTGCTGCCTGGGGTTGGGGCTCTCAAATCGCGAGTGACTTCGCTTGATGTGCCTCGAAAAGCGTACCTCAGCGGCGAAAACCGTCGGGAGCGCAGACGCATTTACGGCACGGTTGAAGAGGCTGCGGAAAAAGTCTCAGCTTGGACGGAGTCGCTCCCTCAGTGGCTAAAGCCACTTACATCCAAACTAATTACGGACGGGCTAAAGCCCGTCCCCTTCAAAGAACTCGGTTTTTCCGCGGCCTGTGAAGCCTTGCCCTTCGTTCGATGGTCCTCCGCAGCCTGGAATGCCAGTGAATGCTCCTGTGCGATCCGAATTGGCTAACTGAAAAACCTAAGTTGGACAAGACTGGTTCCAATCAGGCGCCCACCACCAGAGGATCTCTGGTCTCCGACTGGTGGTCCGCGACGTGCCCGGTTGCGTGTTCCGCTGCGTGTTCCGCTGCGTGTTCCGCAAGCAGGGGACGCAAGCCGTGACCCTTCTTGGGGCCGCGTTTGCGGGCCACCATCATACGGATGCGTTCCAGCAATTCCACCGGCGAGCCGGCGCCTTTGGGTAAGAAGGCGTCGGCTCGATTGGCACGATCGAACGCTTTCACACTGCCGCTGATAAGGATCGCCGGCACTTCCGGCGCAAACTCCTTCATGCGGCGAATGAGCTCGTTTCCGTCCATGTAGGGCATGATCAGGTCGCTCACGACCAAATCGATCCCACCTTCGCGAAACAGTTCTAATGCTTGTTCACTGCTGGCCGCTGTCAGCACCCGGTATCCCCGGGTCTCAAGCATGAATTTACGAACGGATAGCGCCTGTTCGTTGTCGTCAACACACAAAATTGTTTTCTTTGGCCGCATGAGTCCTAATATTCTCCTTTCAAAGGAGGTGTGAAACGCGGGCACACATGCACGTGCGCGTCCGCCGGCTTGGGGGAGAACGGAATAAGCCGCGTCAGGGATGGCTTCTCCGCCACGGGTAAAAGGGCCTGCGTGCAGTCACCATGTCCCATGCTGCGCGAATGCGCAACCCAGGAACAGCAGGTCTTCGTCCAGCAGCAGAGCGCATCCAGGCGCGTCCGATCTGAATTCAGTTGTCAGATTTAAAGGCCGACAGTCGCATTACCTCGACGGCAACGCTTGCACAGAGTACGAAGAGTGAAGCGATGTGTAAACAGGGAAGATCAAGCGAAGTGCTGCTTGTTTTTTCTCGCAAGTTCCACCGCAAAAGAGCGTCGCGTTGCCAGTATTGTGTATACGCGTGTTCAGCCCTGTTGAAAGCATGTGAATCGTTCAAGGAAAAAGCGCTCTTTTGCTACAGGATCAGTGCTGCTCCGAAATAAAAAATGCCTCACTCGCTCCGAAACGAATCCCCTTTTTAATCTCCTACGCTTGTCCGATCGCGAGAGGGCCAGCTGGGTGGTGAGCAAAAAGCCAAGTTTGACACCTCATGCTGCCGGTTCTATCCTTAGGGAAGTCGAAGCTAGTCACCTCTACTGCTTCCTAATTGAGCAATGACCAAGGTTTCTCAACACCCGGGCTCCTCCTGTTGCAGCTGCTGTCGCTGCTGCATGCTGCGGGTGTGTTTGTAGTTCGAGTCGGAAGCTTCAAATCCTTACCTACGAGCCTCATCCACCCGCAGCCGGCCCACGCCGCGGGTTCCCTCGTGCTTAAAGCAAGCCTGGAAACAACGCCCCGCAGGCCTACTGCCAACCAAGTATCCACGAGGAAAAACCATGAGCATCGAATCACGCATTCCACGCATTCTTGAGCAAGCGCCCGACTTCCAAGCCAAGAGCACGCACGGCGTCATCCAGTTGAGCGACTACACCAGCAAGGGCAAGTACGTATTGCTGTTTTCGCATCCTTCCGATTTCACCCCCGTGTGCACCACGGAATTCATTGAGTTCGCGCGCCGAACCGATGATTTTGAGAGGTTGAACGTGCAGCTGGTCGGGGTCTCGATCGACAGCATCTACTCCCACATTGCGTGGGTGCGCGACATTGAGCGCAACGCCGGTGTGGAGGTGAAGTTTCCCGTCGTCGCCGACCTGGACCAGAAAGTCTCGCAGGCCTACGGGCTGGTGCATGAGGCCGCCTCCGATACAGCCACCGTGCGGGCTGTTTTTGCCATCGATCCCAAGCAGAATATCCGCGCCATCGTCTACTACCCGATGCAGTTGGGGCGTAACGTAGATGAATTGATTCGCATCTTTGAGGCGCTGCAGACCATCGACGGCAATGGCGTGTCAGTTCCCGCCAACTGGAAGCGGGGAGATTCTGTCATTGTGCCCGCCCCGGTCACGGTGGAAGACGCGCGCAAGCGCACCAACGGCGGTGGAGCCGGGCTGGCAGTAGAAACCTGGTACCTGGCAAAAAAGGATCTTGCCACCCAGGCAAAATAGGTAAACTCTGAGGGCAGCCCTGGGTAACCGAGGCTGCCCTCAGGACGACGAGATGAGCACCGGTGGCGAAGTGGCTAACGCGCTGGTCTGCAAAACCAGTATTCGCCGGTTCAATTCCGGCCCGGTGCTCCAAAACTATTGTTTCCGTGGAAGTGACAGATCCCGGAGCAGCTGTCATGAGTTGCGCAGGCATTAGAAGGCTTCAGCGGAAGGCATCAGC
>JBARKD010000677.1:0-12561 GCA_049800615.1 Acidobacteriaceae bacterium
CGGCGGATCCGCTGCAGGGTGTGCGTGGCTAAGAGCCCTCAGCGACCACACGGTGTAACTGCAGATCTCTGCATTTCGGTCGGGACGACAAGTTTGTCTGGGGGCGGAAATTGTACCCTCAGCGGCTGAAGCCGTCTTCTATTCGATTTGACGGCGGGGCTGAAACCGATTGTTCCATAAAGATCTATCGCCGGTTCAGTAAACCGCAGATCGCTCCACTTCGCTCCGCTCCGGTCGGGACGACAATTCTGTTGTAGAGCCGGCTGCTTTCGTCGCGGTGAGAGAAACTGCAGATCCACTTCGCTACGCTTCGGTCGGGACGACAATTTTGTGGGGTAGGCGAAAGCTGCTTTTCCATGAAAGAGACGGATCGAGGTCAAGCCAAAAAGTCATAGGGGCTAGTCTGCGCTGTTGGATGCCTGGGGCGGCACGGCAAATGCGTCTACCCCTTTGAGATATTTCTCTACTTTGGCTCGCTCTTCCGGGGAGTAGGGCCGTAACGGCAACGTAACGTGATCGCCGCCAATGCCGAGAAACGATAGCGCACATTTGATCCCGCGTAGCGGATTTGCCGGGTGCGCGGCCGACCGGTAGACGGCACTATTGAATTGCATTACTTCCCTCTGGAGTTGGGCAACGCGGCGAGCATCCTGAGCAACCGCGGCCTCATAAAGGGCGACAAAAAGCCGGGGCCACACGTTAGAGCCTCCAGCCATGCCTCCATGCGCCCCTAGGAGAACCGCCTCGGCGAGAAGCTCATCGGGTCCAACCAGGAGACAGAACCCGGGCCGCGCCCGTACGCCCTCCCTTACTGCATGAAAATAGCCCATGCTCAGACCGCTGTCCTTAAGCCCAATGATGTTCGGCTCGGCCGCCAGCTTGACCGCCGTATCAATTTCGATCCAATGAGGCGTGTTGAGCGGAGCGTTGTAGAGAAACAAGGGCAAGGGTAGCTGGGATGCCAGGGTCTTGAAGTAGTGAGAAAGATCTGCCTGGCTCACCTGAAAGTAATAGGGCGGCGCAGCCACCACGGCAAATGCACCACACTCATGCGCTTTGATCGCCAGACGGATGGCGTCCTGATAAGAAGTGTCGGTGATGCCCACAATTATTGGAACCCTGAAGCGGGCGAGCTTACAGGTTTCCTCGATCACCTGGAGGCGAACATCGTAGGGGAGGTTAGGCGCCTCACCCGTCGTACCCAGTATGAAAATGCCGTGAACCCCGCCGCCGATCAGGTGATCGATGAGCCGCTCCAGTCCTTCGTGGTCGAGCGTGAGGTCGCGGTCAAGCGGCGTGACCATGGCGGTGATTATGCCGCTCAGCCGGAGGGAGGAATCGCGGTTCACGAGCGTCTCCTGTTAAAGCCCGTAGAATGATAGCATCAGGCGGGATTGAAATCCGATGGGAACGGGGAGCAGCAAGAGGGGATGAGTAGCCAATCCACAGTGTTGGTGGTGAGCCAGGAAGATGATCCGCAGTTGCATCTGCTGAAGGATTTGCCGCATATCGTAGGGAGCAAAGCAGAGGATTTTGCCGCGGCCGTCAACGACCCGGTTGTGATTCTCGCCTGGGCAGGACCCAAGGCAGTGCTGCGCGAAGTATTCCTGAAGTGCAAAGACGTTCGCTGGGTGCATTCGCGCTCCGCAGGACTGGATAGTGTGCTTTTTCCTGAACTGGTGGAAAGCAAAGTTCCGCTGACGAATGGCAGCGGTGTCTTCAGTCCGTCGTTGGGAGAATTCACGCTGGCGGCGATTCTGTATTTCGCGAAGGATTTTCGCCGCATGATTCGCAACCAAGCGGCAGGCGTGTGGGACCAATTCGATGTGGAAGAAATAGATACGCAAACGGTGGGAATTGTGGGCTATGGGGATATTGGGGAGGCGGTCGCGCAGCGCGTGCATGCGATGGGAATGACTGTGCTGGCGCTCAAGCGCCACCCTCCGGAACGGCTTGACCCGCTGATCGACCGGTTCTACAAGAGCGAAGAGTTGTTAACCATGCTCCCGCTGTGTGACTACGTGGTGAGTTGTCTTCCGCTTACCCCGGAAACGCACCACATGATCGGCGAAAAAGAATTCGCCGCCATGAAGCCGACGGCGGTCGTGATTAACGTCGGTCGCGGACCGGTGATCGACGAAGCGGCCATGGTGAAGGCGCTGACGGAGAAGCGGATCAAGGGCGCCGGGCTCGATGTGTTCGAGAAGGAGCCGCTACCGCCGGGCGATCCGATGTACAAGCTGGAAAACGTGCTGCTTTCGCCCCACTGCGCGGATCACACCAAGGAGTGGCTGAACCGCGCGATGCGCTTCTTTGTCCAGCAATATCACCGGTTCAGTGAGGGTGATCCGCTGGACAATGTGGTGAACAAGAGGTTGGGATACTAGTCAGATGACAGAGCGGCAGAAACTACGAAGCGATCTCTGGTTCAACAATCGCGAGGAGCCAGGCGAAGAAGCGGTTTACCTGGAGCGGTACAGTAACTACGGCATTACCCGGGCAGAGCTCCAATCGGGCCGCCCGTTTATCGGAATCGCGCAGAGCGGCAACGACCTGGTTCCCTGCAATCGTATCCATATGTTCCTCGCCGAGCGGGTGAAGGCCGGCATACGCGACGCCGGGGGCCTGCCGTTTGAATTCCCTACTCATCCTATTCAGGAAACCGGTAAGCGGCCCACCGCAGCTCTCGATCGTAACCTCGCCTACCTGAGCCTGGTTGAAATTCTGGCGGGCTATTTTCTGGACGGCGTGGTGCTGACGACGGGGTGCGATAAGACGACGCCGGCAGCTTTGATGGCGGCGGCTACGGTCAATCTTCCGGCAATTGTGCTTTCCAGCGGACCGATGCTGGACGGTTACGTGAACGGCAAGTTGGCCGGTACCGGGCTAGTACTTTGGGAAGCGCGCCGCCAATTGGCCGAGGGCAAGATTACCGGCGAGCAACTGGTGGACCGGGTGCTCGAAGGGATACCCAGCGCCGGCCACTGCAATTCCATGGGCACTGCGCTCTCGATGAATTCCCTGGCCGAGGCTCTAGGCATGTCGCTGCCGGGGTGCGCGACCATTCCCGCTCCCTACGCGGAGAGGGGAAGGATGGCTTATCTTACGGGGCACAGGATCGTGGAGATGGTGAGGGAGGATTTGACGCCGAGCAAGATCCTGACGCGGGAAGCCTTCGAGAACGCGATCGTCGTCAACTCCGCCATTGGCGGTTCCTCAAATTGTCCTCCGCATATTCTGGCGATTGCCCGCCACGCAGGGGTGGAGTTAGAGCTGCGCGACTGGGAACGGATCGGTCACAAGATTCACCTGCTGGCTAACCTGCAACCGGCAGGAGAATTTCTGGGGGAAGCATTTCATCGCGCGGGCGGCGTCAAGGCGATTGTGGGCGAGTTGCTGCAAGCGGGGAAGATTCGCACGCAGGCGCTCACAGTGACCGGGAGGACCATCGCGGAGAATTGCCAGGATGCGCGCAGCCTGGATACCCATGTCATCCGGCCCTACGATCGACCGCTCAAGGAGAATGCGGGTCTGCTGGTCGTGTCGGGGAACCTGTTCAGCTCGGCATTGGTCAAGACTTCTGTGATCAGCGAGGATTTCCGGCGGCGGTATCTCTCCGATCCGGGCCACGAAGATGTCTTTGACGCGCGAGCGATTGTATTTGACGGACCCGAAGAGTACCGACGCCGCATCGAGGATCCGTCGCTCGGCGTCGATGAGCACTCGATCCTGGTGGTGCGCGGGGCGGGACCGGTGGGCTATCCAGGATCGGCCGAAGTGGTGAACATGACACCTCCTGGCGAGTTGATCCGTCAGGGGGTTCGCATGCTGCCGTGCATGGGAGACGGGCGGCAAAGCGGCACCTCTGACAGTCCCTCGATTTTGCATGTATCTCCGGAGTCGGCGATTGGGGGGAATCTGGCGATTCTGAAGACGGGCGATTCGATCAAGGTGGACCTGAAGAATGGACGAGTGGACGTGCTGCTTTCCGATGAGGAGATCGAGGCCCGCCGCAGGGCTCTCAAGCCGGCGAAGATCGTGAACGATTCGCCCTGGCAGGAATTCTACCGGGACAACGTGGGGCAACTGGAAACCGGCGCCTGTCTCGAGTTTGCCGTCAAGTATCACGACTTGCGCAAAGTAGTTCCCCGTCATTCCCATTGAGGTTTGGGGTTTGACAGGCAAGGAAGCGAGCAGCTAAATTTCAGGTCTTCCGAGAAAAGGTTTACTCGGACCTACTTTTCGAGGACAACATGCAGCGACGCAGCTTCTTAAAGGCCAGCGCACTGGCCGGTTCCGGCTTTTTCTTCACGCGCAGTTTTCGAGCGGCCGCAGCAGCGGACGAGTCAACGATCGAGGTCATGCTTGATGAGCCCCTGGGGACCATCTCTCCGCTGATCTACAGCCACTTTACGGAAGAACTCGGGGCGGTGATCTACGACGGAGTGTGGGTTGGGGAAAACTCGAAAATTCCCAACACGGGCGGTATTCGCACGGCGGTCATCGAAAAAATGAAGCAGATTAAGGCGCCGGCAGTCCGTTGGCCGGGGGGCTGCTTCGCTGACAGCTACGATTGGCGTGATGGCGTAGGACCGAAAGACAAGCGGCCAAGGCGCACCGATTTCTGGGTGGACGATAAAGATGCGAAAAGCCTGCCCAAGAAAGGCGCTCCGAACTACGACCCTAACCAGTTCGGCACCGACGAGTTTGTGCGTTTTTGCAAACTCTCCGGGGCACAACCCTATCTCGCGGCGAATGTGCGCAGTCTGAACGCGTACACCTTCGATCAGTGGATTGAATATTGCAACTCGCCGGCAGGAAGCACCACCTGGTCTGATGTGCGCGCAGCCGGAGGATCGCCCGAACCGTACAACGTGCAGTACTGGGGAGTGGGCAACGAGAGCTGGGGTTGTGGCGGCAACTTTTCGCCGGAAGAATACGCGACGGAATACCGCAGATACACCTCGTGGCTACCGAAGTATGGTCTGGATCTGCAGCTGGTGGCATCGGGCCCCAATCAGGATGACGTGGATTGGACCACGCGTTTTTTTGAGAACATCTTCAACCCGGAACGGCATATCCGGCCTCCCTTTGGATGGTCCATGCACTACTACACAGATCTGCCCGAAGCGCTGAAGTTCACGGACGCCGATGTTTATCCCGGGTATCAGTTGGCAGACCGGATGGAAAAGATCATGCTCGACCACTGGACGGCGATGGGTGTGTATGACAAAACGCATCGGGTAAAGCTGGTCGTGGACGAATATGGGCCGTGGTACCGTTTCAGCGACAGCAGGCTCGATGCCACGCACGTGCTCGGCCAGCAGCTCACGGTTCGGGATGGGATCATGACCGCGCTGACCCTGGATACATTCAACCGGCATCCGGACAAAGTCGGGATGGCGGCGTGCGCCCAGCTGATCAATTGCATCGATTCACTCTTCCTCTCGCATGAAGAGCACTTCATTACGACGCCCGTCTTCCATGTCTTCGACATGTACAAGGACCACCAGGGTGGTCAGGCGGTCCATGTGCAATTCTCAGCGCCGGAGATCACCTTTCCTCGCACGGCGATCAAGAAGCAACTGAGCTCGGTCGGGGACGAGGCTCAGGTGGGCGGATCGGAGGCCCGCTTGTGGGGGCTTAATGGCTCCGCCTCGATAGACGGGAGGGTGTTGACGCTAACCGTGGTGAATCCGCACCTGACGGAGGCGCGGCCGACCCGGATCATGCTGCGCGGGAATGGCAACGCAGTCTCGGCACAAACAGAAGTGTTGGGCGGAGGTGACGTGCACATGCACAACACCTTCGAGCAGCCGGATGCGGTAACAACCACAAAGGGCACGGCCACGGTTTCAGGGAAAGAAGTGCAATTTACTTTGCCGCCTTCTTCCGTGACACGGATGACGATCGCTCTCGCTTAGGTAAAAGTGCGGGACCTGACTCAATATGATGGGGCGAGCAAAGAAACGTTGGTTTCGAGGAAGCTGGCTCGTTCTGCTCTGTAGCTTCATGCCTGTGCGGGGCCAGGACGATATCTCGAACCAGGCTCTCGCCTTGATGCGTGCCGGGAACTTCCATGATGCGGAAGCGTTGTGGCGCCAATTGGAAAAGAGTCATCCGAACGATCCTTCTATGCATGCAAATCTTGGAGTCACACTGGCACAAGAGGGCGAACTCGACGCCGCGGTCACGGAATATCGCAAGTCGCTGGCCCTGGACCCCGGGCAGCCGGAGGCAGCGTTCGACCTCGGTGTCGCCGAGTTTAAACAAGGACATTTCCAACAGGCCATTCCTGCTTTCAAGGCGGCGAGCAAACTCAAACCGGGAAATGAGCGCAGCACCCTCTTGTTGGGTATGAGTTATTACGGGCTGCGGCAATATAGCCAGGCAGTTGCTTACCTTGAGGGACCGAGCGAGAAAGATCCATCCAACCTGGCGCTGCACAACGTGCTTGCGCAAAGCTGCTTGTGGAGCAGGAAGTATGAGTGCGCAATGCGGGAGTTCAAGAGTATCCTCGCGGTCAATCCTGACGCGGTGCAAGCGCACATGCTGCTGGCCGAAGCGCTGGATGGCATGGACAGGACCGACGACGCGATCCAGGAGCTCGAGAACGCCGCAGCGATTGCTCCCAAGGAGCCAGTTCTGCATTTTGAGCTGGGCTACCTCTACTTCAAAAAGGAAGAGGACGAAAAAGCACGGCCGGAGTTGGAGCGGGAAATCGAGAACAACCCCGGCTACGCCCAGGCTTATCTGTATTTGGGCGAAATCGCGTTGCGTGCCAACGATGCGGTGAAGGCCGAAGCGCTTACTTTGAAGGCCCTGCAACTCCAAGAAGACCTTCGTCCCGGCTATTTCAATCTCGGCCGCATCTACGCCGATCAGCACAAAAATAAAGAGGCCATTACAGCTTTTGAGCGCGCGGTCAAGCTTGATCCAAGCCAACCAGACGCTCACTACCGGTTGGGCCGGTTATACCTGCAAATGGGACAGAAACAAATGGCCGAGGAGGAGTTTGCCAGGACCCGGCAACTGCACCACAAAACGGAAGACTCGCTCATCCAGAAGGTCTCGGGTAAGGCTTCCGCAGCACCATCGCAATGATGTGAGCCAATATGAAAGATGGAGGTAACGAGACGCAAGGTCGATTGCAATGTCCCATCACCCGGCGTGAGTTTCTTTGGATGACCGCGGCTTCGATGCTGGCGATGGGCCAGGGAATTACCACGCGCAATGTGAGGCCGCTGCCGCGAGGCAAGCCTTCGGGCATTCCATTTCTTGCCCGCTTTACCGATGTGGCCGCGCAGTCCGGTCTTACATCTCCCGTCATCTACGGTGGAGTTACCCACAAACACTACATCGTCGAAACGGTAGGCTGCGGAGCCGCCTTTCTGGACTACGACAACGACGGTTGGCTGGATGTCCTGGTCCTCTGCGGGACGCGCATGGAGGAGCCTGTTCCAGGATCGAGCAACCGGTTGTACAAGAACAATCGCGATGGGACATTCACCGATGTTACGGAGAAAGCCGGACTGCTTCGTACCGGGTGGGCCAGCGGCGTCACGGTAGGGGATTACAACAACGACGGCTTCGAAGATATCTTCATCACTTACTACGGACAAAATGCTCTTTACCGCAACAATGGAGATGGCACATTTACCGATGTGACCCGCCAGTCGGGATTGTTGTACGAAGGAAATCCCCGGTGGGGCTCAGGATGCACATTTCTCGACTATGACCGCGATGGCCATCTGGATCTCTTCGTAGCCAACTACGTCGATTTGCATCTGGACCGGTTGCCCAAGCCTGGGGCGAATCCCTATTGCAACTTCAAAGGCGTGGGAGTGAATTGCGGTCCGCGCGGGCTGCCCATGCCGCGCAACTACCTCTATCGAAACCAGGGCGACGGCACGTTTCGGGACGTGTCCCGGGAAGCCGGTATTGCCAGGGCACAACGTACCTATTCGATGACAACCGTGGCCGCGGACTTCGACGGCGACGGTTGGACGGATATTTATGTGGCTTCAGATTCGACGCCGAGTCTCTTCTTTCGCAATCAGCACAACGGAACATTTATCGAGAACGGAGCCGAGCTGGGGGTGGCATTTAGTGTGGATGGAGCAGAACAAGCCGGGATGGGGGTCGCGGTAGGCGACTACAATCTGGACGGCAATCTCGACATATTCAAAACCCACTTCGCCGATGATACAAATGTTCTGTATCGCAATGACGGCGGCGGGAATTTTACTGACGTAACCATCCCCGCGGGTTTCGGTGTCGAGACCCGGTATACCTGCTGGGGCGCGGGGTTCGCCGATTTCGATAACGATGGCTGGCCGGATCTTGCGGTCGTCACCGGCTCGGTGTACCCGGAAGTCGAAGCGGCATTTCCTGACTATCCGTTGAAAACACCGCGCTTTATCTTTCGAAATCTCGGTAATGGCAAATTTGAGGAGTTGATCGGCGAAGCGGGTCCCGGGATCGCAGCCATGCATTGCAGCCGCGGTTGTGCCTTTGGTGACTTCGATAACGATGGCGACGTCGATATGGTGATCATCAATTTGAACGAACCGCCCTCTCTGCTGCGAAACGATCTGGCGGGAAATCACAACTGGCTCAAAGTATTCCTGGTAGGAACAAAGTCGAATGTCAGCGCCATCGGCACACGTGTCCTGGTCAGGTATGCAGGTAAGGTGCAGGCCCAGGCAGTTCTGGGCCAGTCCAGCTTTTACTCGGTGAACGACCGGCGGCTGCATTTCGGATTAGCCGCAAACACCCACGTGGACCTTGAAATTCATTGGACCAATGGACTTGTCGAAAAGTTTTCAGGCATTGCGGCAAATCAGTTAGTAACCGTCAAAGAAGGCCACGGCATCTCCGCTTCCGCGCTGCCCGGCCTGAAGGCAACGGCAAGCAGGCGACAGCATGCCGCACCAACTGAAGAGGGCGCCGCGGAGGGTTGACCGGGGCGCCGCTTCTCATAAATCAGACGTGGGCGCTCAGAATTTGATTTTCGCGCCAAGTTGCAGGGTGCGAGCATCGTAGGCGCCCGTGGCCTGGCCGAAGTTTGCATCCGCGGTGTTGGTATCAACCGCATTGAACTGCGTGTGGTTGAAGGTGTTGAAAGACTCAAATCTCAGCTCGATACTTGCCCCCTCGCTGGGCGTGAGCGGAATGATCTTGAACAAGGCCAGGTTAGTGTTGAACTGCCCGGGTAGGATGACAGCGTCTTTGCCGGCGTTGCCAAAGCCCTGGTTGCCGCCGCCGTTCCAGGGAGCGACCGGGTTGGCAAACGAGCTGGTGGAGAACCATTCAAGCCGCCGTTTCGGGTAAGAGACCGGCGCCACCTTGTCGGGGCGGTTGGTAGTGCCGCCACCCAAACCAAGAGTGTCTGGGCCGGTATATTGAAATGGCGTGCCCGACTGGGCCGGAGACCCGGAGCGCGCTACGGTTACGCCCGAGATCGACCAGCCGCCCAGCGCCGTCCGCTCCAATAGATTCTGGCTGTTGGCAAAGAACGGAAGATTGTAAATATAGTTTGAGTTGAAGATGTGACGTTGGTCGAAGTTCCCGCTTCCCCGGTCATACGCCGTATTGAACGGGTTGGAGAGCGAATTAAGATCGTTGCTCACCTCGTCGATCTCATGCGAATACGTATAGGCAAGAACAAGCGTGAGCCCATGACGGTTCTCCAGGCGTAGCGTCGCCTGAAGCGAGTGATAGCTGGAGCTGGTCTCGTTTTCTTCCTGGGTGACGGTACTGAAACCCGGATAGATTCGATAGAGGTTCGCATTCAGAGTACCGTTGGCTACCCCTTCGCGCAGATCGTAGGGATTTGCCTGGTTGTTGGGATCAGTGAGGGGCAGTGTATTGATGGACCGGTCGTCATCCTGATCCCAACCGACAGATCCCGCATATTGCACCGCAGCAACGATGGAAGGAGCGATCTCGCGTTGAATTCCCAGGCTGAACATCGCCGTCCCCGGCGGCCGGAAATTGTATTGGATATTCGTAAGCGTGGAGGGGAAGGTTTGAGAAGTGGTTTGTCCCGTCAATGCGCTGGTGTTGGGATTGGAGAAATACACCAGCGTTGCCTGCGGCTGATAGGCAAACGGTGGGTTCAAAGCGGCGTTATATACATCGTTGCCCTGGACGCGCTCATAAAATAGCCCAAAGCCACCGCGGAGAACCGTCCTTCCATCCGGAGTGAGCTGATAGGCGAAACCCAGTCGCGGCTGCCAGGTGTAGTACTTGTTCTGCACATTGCCCCGCGGGAAGCCATTGACGCCCGCCGATTTTATTCCATTGAGATAGAACGGTGTGCCGTTGAAATTCGTCAGCGAAGCGGGATTCAGCGTGCCGTCCGCATTGAGTGGATAGGCAAGCCCTGCGTTGTAGTCCGCGGGAACGAAATTCGCAAACTGATTATAGCGTTCAAAGGCGTGCGGCATTCCATCGTAACGTATGCCAACATTCAGCGTTAGACGGGGAAGAACGTGCCAGTTGTCATTGGCATAGAAGCCGTAGTTGTTGTTGACCCAATGCTTACCGGCCAGGTACTCCAGTTGCTGGAAACTGCTGGCATCGCCAAGCAGGAAGTTGATGTAAGAGTCGCCTGAGAAGTTGCTTGAGTTGAACGTGGCGGTTCCCTGGGTATTGGCCTGCAATTGCTGGTTCTTGTAGTCGTGCAGCCAGCTGAATCCGAATTTGAACTGATGCAGGCCCCTGGTCCACGACACATCGTCGCGCGGTTCGAACCCTTCATAACCGTTTTTCCATGGGAAATAACTGGGGCTCCACTGCACGTTTAACGGCGTACCGTCCAGGTTGATCTGCGGCAAACGCTGCAGGTCGTTAAGCGAGGACGGGAAGAAACTCGTGGCCGTCCATCCGCTGGGCTGCACAAACGAGTATCCGGCGTTGGCAACCGGATTCAGAGAGATTTTGTTACCGCTGTAGAGAAAGGCTGTCTCGTTGAGCAGGGTGGGCGAGATCGTCTGCGTCAACTTGATCACGGACGAGAAAGATGGATTGCCCATGGTTGTGCCCACGGTGGGATAGGTTGCACCCTGCCACAAAGGCGGAAAGAAGGAGGTACTGACAGCGTCGTGTAGATAATGCCCCATCAACTGGAGCTTGTCGTTGATCGCGTGATCGATGCGGACTACGTCCTCCCGTGCATTTGTCGGCTGCGGGATCGAAGAGATGAATTGACTGGTTCCCAGATTTGGCTTGGGGAAAGTTCCCGCATTTACTTCAAGCACGGAATTCGGGTCCATCAGATTGGCAGGAATGACGTTGTTCGGGAACGGTTGGCCGGCCGTGAGGCCATCCGCCGCGTAAAGCGCGAGCTTTGCCGGGTCGGAAGTAGCGGGAACTACCGGTACGGTCCCGCCGGAGGGAACGGTGTACGCCAGGGACTGGCCCGCTACCGGGAAATTGCCCGCCATGATTGTGTTCACGGTCGAAGGCGCGCTTCCCTGAATCAGCTTTCGCCACTCTTCATTGACAAAGAAAAATGTCCGCTTGCGCTGGGTATTGTAGAGATGAGGGATGAAGAGTGGGCCACCGAGATTGAATCCGGGCTCATTCAGGCGGAATTTTGGCCGGCCCTGGCCCGCCAGATTGGTGAAGTAATTGTTGGCATCGTAATCTTCATTTCTGTTGAAGTAATATGCCGTACCGTGGAAATCGCGTGTGCCGGACTTGATCACCATCAGGATGGTGCCGCCCGACCCGATGCCGTAGTCGGGGCCGTAATTGCTATCGAGCGTTTGGAACTCGTGGAGCGCATCGATCGAGGGCAGCGAACTGAAGCAGCCGCCGCAGCCGCGATCGTTCAATTCGCCACCGTCCAGCAGGTAGATGTTGTGGGTGCTGCGAGTTCCGTTGAAGCTGATCCCGTTGGCGGAGGTCAGAGCGAGCACGCCGCTGAATAACGGCAGGGTGCTGGCGACTCCAGCGCCCAGAGCCGCGAGCGCGGTCACGTTGCGGCCATTGGTGGCCAACTGGGTGACCTGCTGGCCTGTGATCAGTGTGCTGAGCTCGCTGGTTTCCGATTGCACCTGCAGGGCGTTCGCCTGTACGGTGACCGTCTGCGCTGAGTTGCCCACGGTCAGAGACACGTCCTCTTTCAGGGTCTGATCGGTGTTCACCGTGATGTCTGTCCGGGAGAATTTTTCGAATCCCGCGGCTGTGGCGTCCAGGTTGAAATGGCCGACACCGACGTTTGGGAACACGTAGATGCCTGAACTATTGGATACAGTTTGCCTGGCCTGTCCGGTCCCGATGTTGGTGAGAACGATGGAAACGTTTGGGATTGCGGCTCCAGTGGGATCGAGCACCGAGCCGGTAATGGTGGCGTTTTCCTGTGCTTTAGCAATGGGCGTGATGAGGGTACACAAACTGAACAGAGCCGCTAACAGGAAACGGGAACGATACATGGGAAGCCTCCTAAATTGAAACAGAGTGGCGCCTATTCGCTTTGTGACAGCCGTTGATATCTTGTCGGGGGCCGGGCACGGGGGCATCCAGAAAACGTTTGCTCAAGCACCCGGATAC
>JBARKD010000678.1:0-10572 GCA_049800615.1 Acidobacteriaceae bacterium
GCATCGATCGGGAGGCCGGCGCGCTCCTGGCTTTGCCCTTCCATGTGAAAGTCAGGCTTGATCTGACCGGTCGCAGTCCAATAACGATTGACCCAGCGGCCTCGATAGAGTTCCTCGTCGCAAATCATCAGCCCGGAGGTCATACGCACACCCGGGGCGGCGGCGTTGGAGCGGATTACCGCATTCCCAACCGGACTGGTTGTTGACTGGCTCCAGAGGGAAAAGGAAGAAAGAAGAAACGTTGCCGATGCGGCAAGACTCGTCAGACTGCGAACATCGATTTTCATCTTCTCTACCGGTTCTCCATAGGTCCACTGCCCAGACGCCGCCGGCGCCGAGACTTTGAACCTTGTGTTAAAGTCGCTTTTCGAGTCGAGCTAGCGAGCCTCTTCCAGATAGATCAAATCGCTGCTGTATTTGCCCGGCAGGCGGATGGCCAACCCACTACTCATGAGTTCGTGCCCGGAGTAAGTTTTGTCTGCTGTGGAGTGATCCTCGGCGCGCACCTTATAACTGACGTCTGGCTCGAGCCCTTTCAACACAATGTTGCGCGCCGGGGTGTCACTATCAGGTCGAAAGATATACAACGTGCCGTGCTTGAGGCTCGGGCTCCAATAGAACATGCCATCCCAGTGATACCCATCCGGGCGGGGCAGGATATGGTGCACTTCGACATCCTGCAGCATAGGCCGAATCCAGGACTTGTAGTCCTCCGTCGCCCTCTTGACCTTGGCGCGTTGTTCCGGCGTCCAGCTTGCGCTGTTGGTGGGGTCGATCTGCCACTGGTTCATCATCGACGATCGCCACAGGTAGGGTTCGGGAGCGTCCGACACTTCGTCGTAATAGTTCTCGTAGGTGTAGTCCATCAAAACCGCGGGCGGGAAGGCAAAGGTCGAGTCGTAGATGGCCTGGCGGTTTGGCAGGGAGGAAAGCGTGTCATTGATGGCAATCATGTGGACCCGTTGGATGTCCCCGAAATCCTTGATGTGTCCCGAGCCTGAGCACCCCTCGAGAATCAAGTCCGGAGATTTTTTCATCATCGCTTCCTGCACCGCGTAGTAGCCGAGCGTGGACCAGTAGCTTACATCCACCCCGTAGTGATGGCGATGCGTGTTCTGTTGGCAAGTTGTGACAATAGGCGTGTAGTCGGTTTTGAAATAATCCAGCTTGTAGTCGGAAACCGCCTGCTGGGTGGCGTTCTCGACCCAGTCACGTGCTGGATCGGAACCCAGATCAACCAAGGCATTCCAGTTGATATGGCCCTTTGGATCCAGCTTGGGAGGCGCAATAAACCAGTCGGGGTGCTGGTTGATGCTCATCGCCCTGGGATCGTCCGAATCCGAACCTTGCGTATACGCCATCCACAGTCCAAACTTCATGCCATTGCGATGGACATACTCCTCGATCGGCTGCGCCCCATGAGGGAAGCGCTTCGGATCCCAACGCCAATCTCCGGACTGAGGAAACCACATCGCATCGACTACAAACGTTTCGAAACCCAGTTCCTTGGCCAGTGCCGCGCTTTTGAGCACGCTCGCTTCATCGGCATTTGCTCCACCGGCGTCGAGATAGAGGTTATAGGCCAACGTGGGATGTACATATCCTTCAGGAAATTTCGGCACTAACTTCTCCAGCACGAAGCGGTGCAGAGTGAAGCTTCCGTCGTCGATATCGCCCGTGTAGCAGCCCACGAAGGCGGGTGGAACGAGGAATGTTTCGCCCGCGGCCACATCCGTCTTGAATGCCGGCATGTTCCCGACATCAATGCCGAGCCTGGCAGGTCCGGCGGTGGAATCACTTTCTCCGTGCCCCTCGCTGTGATAGGAAATTCGTCCCACGCCGGAAAATTCCCATCCCACATAGAGCCCCCGAGACGTGCCCACCTGCAAGGCCAACCAAGGCACCGGGCTTGCGCCATCTGTGGGGTCGCTGATGAGAGTCTGGTTGGAGTGCCGGCCTACACTCTGAACGATTGTGCCCCCCTCCTGGGTGGCATTCCCGGCGCCCCGCTTGATCCACCACGCATCCATCGATTCCTTGCCGGGAATTGCGATGTTGCGCAGCACGAGACTGTCCTGATGACCAAGCGTAATTACGGAACCAGATTTGTTCGCGATCGTCAGCCAATGCTCCACTGGCCCGTGTCCCGGACGAGCGCGCCAGATCGACTGCAGTTCCAGGGCCGGAGCTGCATTCGAGAAACGCAACACCAGTTGCCCATTCTGCGGGTTCAGGGCGCCGCCGTCATACTGCCACCTGGTCGAAATCGTATTGCTCTGCTGAATGACGGAAGACGGAAGAACTTCGGGAGCCGGCGCAAGCAGCCAGTTTGCATCGCTCTTCGTGGAGCCCAGGCTGGTCACCTGCGCGACCCCCTGCTGAACGGCCACTACCATGGTCGTGTCATCCGTGCTCAACCGCCAGGAAGTTGCACCCTGATAGCCCCAGGCAATACTTTGCGCTCCGATCGCAAACGCAACCACGAACGGCAGGCGTTTCATTTCGAAGATGTCTCCCAGTGAACGCAATAGGATTTATGGTTCCGAGTGGCCGGCGTTCGATCGACAAGGTTAGCTGACCACTTCCATATATGTCAACACCGTTGTTGACATTCGTGGTGGGCGGACAAGGTCAGGCTGCTCCGATGCCGGCTCACGCACCTACCGGTGCACAGAGTCCGCGGCATCCAGCGTGGCTGTCCCTTCGACGATCTTCAGTATGCGATTCGCTGGGATGTCTGTGAATCTATCAATCTGATTGGAAGGCCAACGAACCTCAAGTTTGTCGACGTGCGTCGCCTTGCCCAGGCCAAAGTGGACGCGGAGATCGTTCTGAGAATAGAAGCTTCCACCACTGCGCACCTCGTCGATCTGCTGATGGCCGCCAGTGACACAGCGGATGCGCGCGCCGATTGCGCTGCGATTCGATTTGTCTCCGACCAGCTTGAGAGTCATCCAGTTATTTCCTGCGCTCGACGTGCAGTGAAGCAATTGCGGCACCGCATTGATCGGATTGACCAGGACATCGATAAGGCCGTCGTTATCGATGTCTCCGAAGGCGCAGCCGCGAGCGCTCATGAGGTTGGTGATCCCGGGACCCGCCACGGCAGAGACGTCACGAAACTTGCCATTGCCCAAATTTTCGTAAAGAACCTTCGGCTGCTTGTAGTGAATCGGGCCGTTGGCGCCGTTAATTTCCGGATAGACATGGCCATTGACATACAGCAAGTCGGGCCAGCCATCGTTATTTACATCGAGGAATCCGCCGCCCCAACCGAGGAGGCGGGAATAACTGACGAGCCCCACGGCCTGCGTGTTGTCCTCAAAGAGACGTTTGCCATCGTTGTGGTAAAGGTTGGGAAGATCATCGGAGAAATTTGTTTTAAAGATATCCAGGAACCCGTCGCAATCATAGTCGCCTGCAGAAACGCCCATGCCCGATTGGTTACGGCCATCGCGGCTGGTGGCTACGCCAGCCTCCAGGCCGCCCTCGGTGAACGTACCGTCCCTGTTGTTCCAGAATAGAAAGCTCATCTCGCTATCGTTGGCGACGTAGATGTCCGGCCAGCCATCGTTGTCGAAATCCGCCACCAGGACGCCCAGGCCGTAACTTGGCGGAGCCTTCCCGATGCCGCTCTTTTGCGTGACGTCGGAAAAGGTGCCATCGCCATTGTTGCGAAATAGAAAGTTTTTGGCTCGCGGCAGTCCCTGGGGACCACAATTGACCGGAAGTCCCTGAAAGACACACGCACCGCTTCCCGGCAACGGCGCCGTCTTGAGATCCAGATCGACATAGTTGCTGACGAAAAGGTCCAGGTGACCGTCTTTATCGTAATCGACAAACGCACAGCCGGCGCCCCAATGCGTTCCTTGGGTCAGCAGCCCGGCTTTCCCGGTAACATCGGTGAAGGTGCCGTCGCCGTTGTTGTGGTAGAGAACGTTCTGGCCCCAATAGGTGACAAATAGATCGTCAAACCCATCGTTGTCGTAATCTCCGACACACACACCCTGGCCCCATCCGAAACGTGTAAGGCCGGCCTGCCGCGTGACATCGGTAAAAGTGCCATTGCGGTTGTTGTGCAACAACCGATTCGAGTGCTGCTGGCCGTCACCCGAATCGAGCCTGGCGCCGTTCACCAGAAACACATCCACCCAGCCGTCGTTGTCATAATCAATAAAAGCGGCGCCACAGCCCGTGGTTTCGAGGATGTAGGTGTTATGGGTCAGGCCACCGTAGATTGTGGGTTCCGTCAGGCCCGCTTTTGCCGCAACATCTTCAAAGCGCACCGGGAAATCGTCGCGAATGGCCGCGCGGGAGACCCCCCTGGAGAGCATTGCGATGCAGCCCGTGGACAACGCCCTGCGCAGAAACTGTCGCCGGGTGGGAGGCCTGTTGGTCAAGTCGAAAGCTCGCACATTTCCATGGTCATCCGGAGCGTAGAACTTGTCTCATATATGGGTCTGCGGCTTCTGGTTGGACCCTGAGCCCCGCTTCGAGGGCGGGTCTCATGCGCGGCCTCTCCGAAATTTGTCTATTTATGAGACCAGTTCAAGTCAGTATGGATGAAGCCTCAATTGATCGTCAACAATGCTGCCGGCGAGGCTGCCGCCGATTCATTGTCGACAGTTAGAATCTGCCGATCACGCTTCGCATCCTTTTTCCATCGTCGGCTCAACAGGCTGCGGAAAAACAACGCAGCGGCTCGACAAGCCTACCAGGCGTAGCCACTTGTCTAGGCAGGGATACATTATCTAGCGCCTCGCTCGTTGCTTCGGCGCGTTTTTCCGCAGCCTGTCAAGGCGCGCCTGGATCGCAGGAACCCAGTTCCTTCGCATTTTGTATTTCCGTATTGGCCTGTTCTGTCTGTCCGGCGTGCAGCAGGGCGTCCGCCAGTTGACAGTGAGCCTGAACCTCGGCCGGGCGCAGAAGAACGACGGATTGAAATTGCAGCACGGCATTGTTCCAATCGCCCTGTTTCTCCAATGCGACACCGTAATTGAAATGAATTTGAGGGTTGTCCGGGTTGGCCTGAATGGCCGCGGAGAAGGCGCGATTGGCTTCCGGCCAATTCTGCTGGGCACTTTGTGCAATTCCCATATAGTGATTTGCGTCCACGGAATTGGGATCCGCGGCCAACGCGGCGCGCAGAGACTCAATCGCAGGGGCCACCTCCCCTTTTTTCAGCGACTCAATGGCGCTGTTTGTCTTGAGCATGGCTTCCGTGCGATTGGTAGCCTCGGCAGAAGCCTCTCGGGATCGGCGAAATACTTCCGCTGCCAGCTCTTGATCACCCGTCCGGCGCAGCGCAGCGCCCAGCGCATTCAAGACTTCAGTGCGGCGAGGATCCAACCGGGCAGCTGCCTGCAACACGGGAACCGCCTCGGCCGGAGATTTTTCAGCCAGTAAAGTCCCATACTTAAGCTTGAAATCGACATCCCGAGGGCTCAGTTCAGAGGCACGCTTGTAATGGGGAAGCGCGCCCGCGCTGTCACCCGTTTGGGCCAGGATCTCTCCGTAGTAAAACTGCGCCCGGGCAAGGTTTGGGGCGATGCGCACGGCGATCGCTATTTCTGTCAGCGCCTCCTTCAACTTATCCATGCGCTTCAGGGTGAAGGCGAGATCGGCGTGCGCATCCGCGGAATCGGGTTTCAAGGCCAGAGCTTTGCGGTAGTTATCGGCTGCCGTGGGTAATTCGCCTTTGTCGCGCATCGCTTGCGCAAGATTCAACAGGCCGGGCACGAACTTTGGATCTTTTGCAATTGCCTGCTGGAATTGCTCAATTGCCCCAGGCAGATCGCCTGCTTGATCGAGCGCCACGCCTAAATCGTTGTGCGCCTCGGAGGAATCGGGCCGCTGAGCAACGACGCGACGAAACTCCGACACAGCCGCCTGTGTGTCACCAGTCTGGGACTCGAGCATGGCCAGCTGAGTCCTCGCCGCGTACATATCCGGACGAAGACGGACTGCCTTTTCCAGCGCCTCCAACGCGCCCGCGGCATCGCCTTGCGCTGCAAGCGCGTTGCCCAATTCAAAGTCAGCTTCGGCGAAATCAGGTTTGAGGGCCAGAGCTTCTTTCAGGTTTTCTATGGCGGCCGGATAGTTCCCCCGCACGGTCATGGCTGTGCCCAGGTTATACAGCGCATCGGGATAATGGGGAGCGATTTTCAGGGCCTCTTGAAATTGCCGGATCGCCGGCTCGAGTGAGCCAGTTCTGGCCAGAGCAAACCCGTAGTAGTTATGTGCGGGGGCGGAGCCAGGCTGAAGTTCAATGGCACGGTGAAGCACGATGAGCGAGCGATGAAACTCGCCCTCATGCAGCAGTGCTATCCCTTCCGCGAGCGGATCCGATGAAGGCTGCTGCTGCGCATACCCACAGCAGCCCATCAGCAGCAAGGCAATCAGGATGGCACACTTCACCATTTAAAACGTGAGTGTACCACCCAATTGCATTTGTCTCATGATGTCGGCGACCCCGCTGATCACGCCGGCCGTCGACTGGTCGATGTTATAGTTCGGGTTTGAATAATTAGCGCGATTGAAGGCGTTATAAGCCTCCCATTGCAGCTGGAACTTTGTCCGTTCCGTGATCTTGAAGACTTTTTGAAGCGAAAAGTCGGCGCGGAACAAGCCAGGGCCCCAAAGGCTATTTCGTGGGGTAAGCCCCTCTGTGTAGAGCGCGGGAACGGTGTAGGCGCCGGGATTGAACCAACTGTTTATACCCTTATGCGCAACTGCGTTCGGGTTACCAGTCTTGTCAGGTATCAGGGTACAGCAGTTTGAGTTAAGCGTTGCATTGTTGGCAATTTCGGGCGTGAACGGATATCCCGATTCCAATGTCCAGATTCCCGAAAACTGCCACCCCCCGACAACTTCGTTGACAAGGCCCGGCTTGTTCAGGAATTGCTTTCCTTCGCCGACCGGTAGCTCCCAAACGTGGCTGGCGACGAACACGAGTTTCCGATTGCTATCCAGAGGCCCACGGCTAAGATTTGTCTGAAATTGATCAAAGGCGTTGTGCCCCCCGAAGTCGTAGGAAGTGCTCCAAGTAAAGGCGGTGGTAAACGTAAGGCCATGGGAATAGCGCTTCTGACCTTGTATCTCGAGAGCGTTGTAACCTACGTTACTCTGGTTGCCCTGATTGTAGGCATTGGTGGTAAATCCGTAGACATTGTATGGCTGGCGCAGGTTGATGGGGCCGGGACCGGGAGGCGCAGCGTTGGCGTCAAAACGATAAAACAGGTGCCGGTTTGCCTGACCCACATACGAGGCCGTGAGCGAGAAGTCGTACCCGAACTGGTGCTGCACGGAAGCGTTCCACTGATAGACGGAATTGGTTGGGTTGTGTGCGAACACTCCAAAGCTTTCTGAGTTCGGCGTCGGATATTGACCAGGATTTCCGGCGGCTGCCAGAATTGCGAAGCCGCTGACAAAAGTTGCGGGACCGCCGGCCAAGGTAAGCGAGGGCTGATACAGGTCTGAGATCTGCGATATAGTCTGACGCGTGGCATTCGGCCAGTCATTGGTAATCGCGCCAAAGTTTGCCCCATCAAAGCCGTTGGTGAACGATTCGGCAAAGCCTCCGCGAATCACGGTGTTCTTAAGCGCACTCCAGGCAAAACCAACGCGCGGACCGAAGTCGCCGTAGTTCTGGTTCACATCGGCGGTGGCGCTTGAATTGCCGAAGTTGCTGATAATTGTGTTTGTGTTGGTGAAGTTGAAGTTGGCAATTCCCCCTTGCTGCGGGGACGTAGGATATC
The DNA here is from genome assembly GCA_049800615.1 of Acidobacteriaceae bacterium. Lineage (GTDB taxonomy): Bacteria > Acidobacteriota > Terriglobia > Terriglobales > Acidobacteriaceae > PALSA-350. The sequence goes on from JBARKD010000678.1 coordinate 7,758, forward strand.
CGATGTAGTCCCAACGCAAACCTAGAGTAAGCGTCAGCTTGGGCGTGGCGTGCCAAGTGTCCTGGACATAGAGAGCATTGTCCGTATTGTGGGCTTGCGGGACGCCGCGGGCATAGATCACCCGGCCAAAGTTACTCGCGTCGCCTAATAGAAACGTAGCCGTGGACAATCCGGAGCCCGACACCGCAGCACTTCCGGTTATGGTCTGTGCGAATCCGTTGGTGGCGCAAACCCCGCTGTTGTCGCAACCAAAATCTCCCTGGGAAGAAGTGTCGCGTCGATCGCGCCAGGCGAGCAGGAGGTCGTTACCGAATTTGATGGTGTTTTTACCGCGAGTCCAGGTTCCAATCTCGACAAAGTTGTATTTGCCGTAGTTGTCCACCTGGTGGGTATGAGTGGAATTGCCGAAATTGAAGGAGCCTACGGGACCTCCGATCTGGAAGCCGGCGAGACCGCCACAAGAACTGCAAGCGTTGTTAAGGTTTGGAATCCCGAAGTTCTGAGAAGTATTCTGATTCGCATCGAGGGCATTCGACTGCCACAGATTGTATGTCCAGCCAAACCGGCCCTCAACGATTAATCTCGGGTTTATAACGTGGGTCACGTTTGCCACCGCGCTATTCTGCTTGCCTACCTGCAGAGAGCTGGAGCCGGAACCGGAGCCATAGGTCCCCGGATAGATCAGTTCTCCGAATGCCGGGACATCCGTGCTTTGATTTCCCTGCTGCCTGGTGTAGCGGCCGAAAATGCGTGTTGCGTCACTCAGGACATAGTCAATACGGATCCCGCCCAAATCCTGGTTGATGGGATTAATTTGAGGAGCCGTGAAATTGTTGTTGGTGCCACCGCCCGGAACATTGGGCAACGGGAGGAGGGCCAGCATGGCCGCAGATATGGGGCTAATTCGGTCCGCCGGGATCTGGTTGTTGGGAAACTGAGTTCGCCCCACGCCCTGAGCCCCGCCGGTGGCTGGGTCGAAGATGGGGTCAGTCGCAGCAAGACTGCTGAAGTCGCCGGCCCGGAATGCCGGGATCGGTACGGTGGTCAGGATGCCCCCGCCCGAACGATACCGATAGCCTTCGTAATAACCGAAGGCAAAGAGTTTGTCTCGCTTGACAGGTCCGCCGAGAGTTCCGCCGAACTGGTTGTAAACCAAATGGCCGGGGCCGTTGGGCTCAGTGAACGGATTGCGGGCGGAGAGGTAGTTTACCCGATTGAACTCGTGCACATTTCCATGCAGCTGGTTGGTTCCCGATTTCGTGGTAAAGAGCTGCACGGCACCCGCGGCCTGTCCCAGTTCGATATCGTAGTTGGAGGTTACGAGTTGATATTCCTGAAGCTGGTCGGTTGAGGGAACGATCGCGGGGCCGCCGCCGACTCCCTCTGTATCATCGACACCATCCAGTAGCTGACGATTCAGCTGGGCCCGATTTCCATTGGCTTGAAACCCGTAATTGGCAGACCCCTCCGCGCTGGGTACGCCTGTGTTGTTGGGGGACGCCACGATTCCGGCCTGGATGGTTGCTAATGCGGTCGGGTTTCGACCTTCACTGGGCAGATCCACCAGCTGCGTAGAGTTAATAGTGATTCCCAGCTCAACTTTATCGGTCTGAAGTTGGGGCGTCTCACCTGTGACCGCGACCTTTTGTTCCACATTCCCGACTTCAAGCTTCGAGTCGAGACGAACAACGGCTCCGATGTCGACGACAACGCCCACCCGGGAAAGGGTTTTGAAACCTTGCGCCCCAATCGTCAGCGTGTAGGTGCCGGCGATCAGGTTGGAGACGTCAAAGTATCCCGCACTATTGGTCTTCGCGGAGAGTTGAACGCCGGTATCGACATTGGTGGCCTGAATGTCGGCCCCGACCACGGCTGCCCCGGTGGGATCGGTCACCTCTCCAGTTATCGAGCCAGAAACGAGTTGCCCTCGAAGCATGGGCGCGAACGGGACAGCGAAAGAAAACACGATAAGCAGAGACAGCACCCGTGTCTTCATAGCGAACTCCTCCTGAAAAATAAATCAGTGCAATCGTCTGGTTCTCAGTGACATTCAGTCGTGGGAAATTACTCATTGGGGACGCTAATCCCGCGCCGGGACGCCTGTCAACACAAAAATGTCAACATTGATGCCGACATCTCCGCAAGACCTGCATGGTTTGGGGCCAGGGGCTGGGGAAACATCCGTCTCATGGAACATCGATTTACACAGCTTTTCCCTGGTTCTTTCGGCCCACCGGCGACCCGGGGGCTTGCGCAAGAAGCGTCGCCCGCAGGGTGTCCCGCTACGGAATGCGAGACAACCGGCTCTCGCATTCATCTTGTCCGTGGCTCAAACCCGAACTTTTTCGCCCTCGCTCGTCTTGTCCTGTGCTGGATCGATAAACTCCTGCGATGGATCGCTGAGCCGCACTCCGGCGGCGAGCACTGCGTCTTCGGCTACCTTGGGCAGCGCGGAGTAGGCAGGGTGGTGAGAACTCTTATACGGCCTGTCCTGAGCCAACAACCGCCGGCAGCGGTGAGTTCGCAAGAGGCCGGACTTCAACACGGCCCTTCACGGTACGTCCGCCGCTTAATCTCTGTCAAGGGCCGGCTATTCTGTAACCGTCCATTCAACAAAGCCACTCTGGAGCGACCGCTAACACAAGGAGACGACTCATCATCCTGTTTCCCTCAGGTTTATGTCAACATGCGTGTTGACATAATTGATGAAGAGTGATGGCATGGATTCCGGCATGCCAAGCCACGATCCCCAACCGTGTCTAAACGCTCGCAACCGACGCGGGCACAATTTGAAGGAACAAGGCCGAACCGCACG
>JBARKD010000679.1:0-23409 GCA_049800615.1 Acidobacteriaceae bacterium
TGCACGTTATGAACCAGTTTGCCATCGACTGACAGCACCAGGTCGCCCACCAGGATGCCCGCCGTAGCCGCCGGCGCATTCGCTTCCACGTGCAGCACCAGTAAAGCCTCGTCGACTCCCTCGCCGAATTGTGCACGCGACGCTTCCGGGACGGGAACCGCCTGCATCGCAGCGCCGAGAAACGGGCGAGGCACGTGGCCGCGTTCGAGAATCGCATCCACAACCCGGTTCACGGTAGAGACCGGCACCGTGATCACAGCATTTCGTGCGAGGCCGGTGCTATTGATGCCCAGCACGCGCCGTCCTTCATTGACCAGGGCGCTTCCCGATTGGCCAACGTAAAGCTGCACATCGGGGCGTATCAAAGTATCGATCTGGCCGCCTCGCCAGGTGCGCCAGGAGCTGCCAAGCCGCGCGATGATGCCAACGCTGGCCGAGATATCGCCCGGCCCGGAACGTCCCACCGACAGCACCAAATCGCCTGTGCGCGTGCCCTGAATATCAGCAGTGTCCACGGGCCGGCCAATGCCGGCGTCCACGCGAAGGACGGTCAGATCCGTGCCTGCATCGGCGCCCGCCAGCACGGCGGACAACGGTTCTCCGCGAAGAGTCACCTGCAGCGACTCTTTGCGGCGGAGTCCGAGACCGGTGGTCACGATGACTCCGGGATGCCAGACCACGCCGCTCGTGGAGGAGCTTCCGCCTGCACGCACCGTCACGATGCTGTCTTGAACCGCTTCGATTGTTCCTGCTATTTGCCTGGAGAGCTCGCTCCAAACCCCTGTGGTCTGCGTTGGTGCTTCCATGATCTCCCCCTTTTGAGGACAAGTTCATGGTGACACTCGACGCGACCGCAAACATCACCCAGGTGGCTAGGTCGTTTGCGGGCTGTGTTGATTTGACGGAAAGGTTTCCTAATCTTTTTGATGGAAGATGGCGTTGTTAATATCCGGCCACACTTCCTTGAATGCGAACACGCAGCTGTCAATCGCCAGATTCTCGATATATCGCTGGTAGGTCTTGGTAAACGTCCGCTCCTGGCTCGGATAATAGAGATTCGCAACACCTGAAAATGCGGCCGCTCCCATGAACTCGCTGAAGTTGAATGTGTCCTTGCCGGAGTCTGTGCGCGTAATAGCGACGCGGCTGAATGCGTACCCCAGTCGCTTGGCGAAATTTCCCCTACCCATGGTGTAATACCTGGTGTCGAGGTGCAAAGGCGTAGGAATGAGGAACTCTACCCAGGTGTTCTCATTGATCGCGTCCGCGAGCGTGTGCCAGTAGTATCTGCCGTATCCCGCGGCGCCTTGTCTAAACTCAGGATACGATTTGTTCGCCTGCGCCACACCCGCTTGACCAGCGACGAAGATAAAGCTCGAGTAGTCGAAGCTATCGAGCATGGCGGTCTTGAATTTTTCTTTGACCGTCTGGGGCGGAAGGTGTTGATCGGCGCTCACGGCCCGGAAATTCGGTATCAAAAACAGAATGCGCTTGGTCTGTCTGCCTTGTGCGAGGGTATCATCCTGGTTCGAACCCGCGGAGCCTTCCGGCGGGGGCGCCCCGGAGGCTGTCTGCGTTTGCTGCTGCGTCCCGGGATCATCCGGCAACTCGGAATCCCGCTCCGGCTCAAATGGCAAGTTTGTCAGAGAGCTCACGCTGACTGGCTGGTCTGGAGTTTGCACATCAAAAGTAGAGTTCTCAGCGGGACTTTTTTCCGCCCTTGCTTTCGCTGCCGAAGAAACCATCCCCGCCAGCAGGAGTGCGAAAATAAGCGCAAACCATCTCTTGGTAAGCCTCATACAGACCTTTGACTCCGGTAGTCTGGGTTTAGGTGCAAGTCATTTGCATTTTGCAGGATCGTCGTTCGCCGGAGCTGTGATGGCTATCTTCCGTGCCCTACCGGGCGGAGGTCAATTGCGCTCACTGACAATGACATTTCTCACCAAGATGACGGTCTCATATTTGAGGCGGAAATCGAAGCACAAGTGCACAGGGTACGCAAATAAAGTTCCTCGCAAGGAACTCCCTGACCTACAACCTTCAGGGAACGAGGTAGTTAAGCAATGAAATTAAGGGTCCTTTTCCTTGCCGCCGCGGTGGCCTTTCTGGTGATTGCGGTGATGCAGTTCCGGCCCCCGCGCGATCTGACCGCCGCGATTCTCAATGCGGCGGCTGGTGCTATCTTTCTCTTCCTGGGGGCGGTCCCGCAAAAACGCAACTAGACTTTGATGAAGATTTTCCTGCGGTACAACCAAAGCACCGGCAGGAAACAGACAAGAACGAACGTGAGGGCGTACAGCAGCGATCCAAAGGACGGATTGATTACAGGGAAAAACCAGTGCTGGTAAATGTATTGTTGTAGATTCACTACCTTGCCGCCGTCATGCAACTCGATGGTGGACAGCGCCGCAGCCAGGAATTCCGAGAAAACGTAGGCGGCAATGGCGTTCGATCCAAATACCAGCCAGGGAAATGTCCAGCCGCGCGTCCATTGTCTGATTTCCACTGCATAGAAGCACACGGCAAGGAGCAACAGGGTGCACCCGGCGGCGAAAAGCACGTAGGAACTGGTCCACAGCTTCTTATTGATGGGAAACCATATGTTCCACAGATTCCCCAGCAGCAATCCTGCGATCGCACCCGCTAAGAGGCCGGACGCTTTCGCGAACAAAGATTTGGACCGCCGCAGCCAGATGCCGGTGAGCACCCCAAGCAGGATGGTCCCCATCGCCGGGATATCGCTCAGCAGTCCCTCCGGATCCCGCACGACTTCGTAAAGCCGTCCCGAGAGGAGCTTGCGGTCCAGGTAAGCTACCCAATTCTGGTCGGGGTCCAGCAGCGGCACGCTGTGGGTCGGAACACCAATTCCAGGAATGGGCACCCAACGCATCAAAATCCAATAGCCCAGCAAGGCAACAACGGCGGTGGTAGCAGCGACCCAGGCCCGGCTGTTCCACAAGTAAAGAAGGCTGGCGAACAGAAAACAGATGGCAATTCGCTGCAATACCCCGTAAATGCGCAGGGTGGACAAGTGAAATAAGGGAAAGCCGTTGACCGCCAGGCCCAGCAGGAACAGAATGACAGCCCGCCTGAGCACGTGCAGGCGAAGCAAAGTTTTCGACTCCCCCCGCGCCTGGCGAGCCTCGTTCGAGAACACAATCGAAATTCCGGCGATGAAGAGAAATGACGGAAACACCAGGTCGGTCAAGGTCCAGCCATTCCAGGCGCTGTGCTCGAGCTGGCTGTAGCTGTACCTCCCGTTGCCGCCATTGTTCACCAGGATCATGAACGCGATCGTGATCCCGCGCGTGACGTCCAGTGAGATCAGCCGGCGCATGGGATTCACCACGGTGTGTGCAGAATCCTGCGCTGGCCGGTTTTTGGCAGCGGCGGTAGCCATCTCGGAAGTGTATCCGCTGCCTTTAGCCAGTGTCGAGCTGCTACTCTCGCTAGCATGCGGGGCTCGCTCATCTGGTTCGCAATGGCGGCCGCCTGGGGCCTGGACTCCGTTTTCGCCCTTTTCCGTCACAACCGCGGGCAAAGCGCCCTCACCGGCTTTTTCGCCTGTTGCTTCCTGACCGTGGCCCTGGTGTTGCGCAAGCGGGAGCAGCCGTACCGTCGGAGATGACCAGGAAAACAAATGCTGAGGAATCAGCAGCACCAAGTCCCGCCAGGGACGGTTAGGTAGCCAGGATTCCCGAGTAAACCGCCATTCCTGCCACGGCATCCACTCCGATCGCATCCAGGGCATCGATTTCCGCCTGCTCACGGATGCCTCCGGCCACAATCAGCTGCCTTTTGGTCCTTTGCCTCAGGCGTTGGGCGACCTCAATGGGAAAGCCCTGCATGGTTCCTTCACGATCGATGTGGGTATATAGGAAGGCGCCGCAATATGGCTCCAACTGGGAAACGGCCTGCTCCGGCGTGAGGTCTACCTGATCCTTCCAGCCCTTCACCGCCACCCGCCCCGCTTTCGTATCTACGCTGAAAACCAGCTGCTCCGTCCCGAGCTCGGTGGCCAACGTCTCCGCAAACCCAATATTCACCAGATCGCGCCCTCCAAAAAGAGCGGAACCAACAATCACTCGCCGCGCTCCTGCCGCCAAAACAGACCCGGCCTTTTCTACCGTGGCAATACCGCCCCCAACCTGGCAGGGCAGTCGCATGGCAATCTGGTTGACCAGTTGGCCATTGTCGCCCTGGCGCATGGCGGCGTCGAGGTCAATCAACTGCACCAGCGGGTAGTGTTGAAACCGGTCAATCCAATATTCGAAGTCATCGAAGGCCAACTTGAGCGTTTCTCCCCGCACCAGCTGCACAATCCGGCCACCCATCAGATCGATCGAAGGAATCAACATGGAAGCCTCACCGGAACGCCTTGCACCGCAAGCTCCTGTTTGAGAGCCCGAACGTCGGCAAGGCCAAAGTGAAAAATGCTGGCTGCCAGCGCCGCATGGGCTCTGCCTTGGTGAAACACCTCCGCAAAGTGCTGTGCGGTCCCGGCGCCCCCTGAAGCGATCACCGGAATTTCGACCGCATCGCTGACCTGCGCGGTAAGCTCGCAATCGAAACCTGCTCTCGTGCCATCCGCATCCATCGAAGTCAACAATATCTCTCCCGCTCCGCGTGCTTCGGCTTCCCGCGCCCACTCCAGAACCCGCCGCCCAGTGGGTTTGCGGCCCCCGCTCACGAAGACCTCCGCGTCGCTGACTGGCTTGCCCGGGACACGCCGGGCATCGATGGCCACGATCACCGCTTGTGCGCCAAAACTTCTGCCAATCGCATCGATGAGCTGGGGGTCGGCAATTGCCGCCGAATTGATGCTTACCTTGTCCGCACCGGCATCGAAGACCGCCGCAGCCTCCTCCGCCGACCGGATCCCGCCCCCTACCGTAAAAGGGATGAATAACTGCTTTGCGGTTCGCCGCACGGTATCGAGCAGGGTGCCCCGCCCCTCGTGAGTAGCGGTGATATCGAGCAGGACGATCTCATCCGCCCCCGCCTCCGCGTGTCGCCTGGCCAATTCGGCGGGATCTCCCGCGTCGACCAGGTCCACGAACTGAATTCCCTTCACCACCCGCCCGCTGCGCACGTCCAGGCAGGCGATGATTCGCTTGGTCAGCATGCCGGCTCCACGAAGTTTCGCAGTACCCGCATGCCCGCGCTCCCGGATTTCTCCGGGTGGAATTGCACCCCCATCACGTTGCCGCACTCCACTGCGCCCGAGAAACCGCCCTCGTATTCAGTAACTGCAACGGTCTCATTTATCACGGGAGCACGGTAAGAATGGGTGTAATAGACAAAGGCGCAATCATCCACCCCCTGCATCAGCCGCGATGCGGGATTGACGCGCACCTGGTTCCAGCCCACATGTGGCACTTTCACTGCGGCAGAAAAACGTTCGCATTGGCCGCGGAAAAAACCCAGCCCCTTGGTGGCGGGAGCTTCCGTGCTTCCCTCGAACAGCCATTGCAGTCCCACGCAGATACCCAGGAAGGGGACGCCACGGGCAATCGAATCGCCGATCGCCGCGGTCAAACCGCTATCCGCCAGCAGCTGCGTGGCCTGGAAATGGCCGACCCCGGGCAGAATGACTTTTTCCGCCGTCCGCACCACCTCAGGATCCGCGGTTACCGTGGCCTGGCAATCGAGAGCGTCGAGCGCCTTGATCACCGAAGTCAGATTGCCCGCCTTGTAGTCGATAACAGCGATCACAGCAATCCTTTGGTGCTGGGCAGCATCTTGCCCAACTGCTTATCTTTGGAACAGGCAACACGGAGCGCCCGCGCGAAGGCTTTGAACAGGGCCTCGACCTTGTGGTGATTCGAGCGGCCGTACATGGTGGCAATGTGCACATTCGCTCGGGCGCCCCGTGCGAAGCCTTCAAAGAAGTCCTCCACCAGCTCGCTTTGCAGATCCCCCACCAGGCGCTTTTTCACCTTCGTCTTGACTACGCAGGAAACGCGCCCGCTCAGATCGACCGCCGCGACCCCCAGAGTCTCATCCATGGGCATTAGAAAATATCCCGCGCGCAGAATGCCTTTTTTGTCGCCTAAAGCCCGGTCGAAAGCCTCACCCAGCGCAATCCCCACGTCTTCAACCGTGTGATGCTGATCGACGTCCAGGTCGCCGTCGCAGTGAAGTTCGAGGTCAAAAGCGCCATGCCGTGTGAACAACTCCAGCATGTGGTCGAAAAAGCGAATGCCGGTTCGAACCTTGTACCGCCCACTGCCTTCCACGACCAGCTTGAGAGAGATCCTGGTTTCCGTGGTCTTGCGCTCAATCGTGGCCTGGCGCTTCTCCTGAGGTTTTGCTTTCATGCCCGTTCCCACCTGATTTCCTTGAGTGAATCGGTGATGGCAGCGACCGCTTGTTTCATCTGTTCGCGCGTGCCCACCGTGATACGAACGCACCCCGCGCAGCCTGGGTCTTTCGAGCGGTCGCGGGTGAGTATTCCGCGGCGAAGCATCGCATGCACAAATTCGCCGTGCAGGGCGCCAACCTTCACCAGAACAAAATTGGCTTGGGTTGGCCATTGCGGCAGGCCCAACTGGCGCAAGCCATCCACCATTTCGCTACGCGCCGCTTTCACCTCGTCGACATACCACCGCAGGTAAGCTTCATCGTCCAGAGCGGCGGGGAGGCAGGCCAGGGCCAGGGAATTCACGCTGTAGGGAGAAATGACCGTTCTTAGCCATTTCTGCGTGCCTGCCGGCGCAGCCAACATCCCCAGCCTCAATCCCGCCAGCCCGTATGCTTTGGAGAAAGTGCGCGCCACGACCAGGTTTGGTGTCTGGCCGACAAGATCGATTACGCTTTGTCCGCAAAAGTGAAAGTAGGCCTCGTCCACCAGGACTACAGCCTGCGGGGCGCGACGCAAAACTTCGAGAATCTGCTCTCTGCCTGCCATGGCCCCGGTGGGGCTATTCGGACTGGCGATGGCGATCAGCCGGGTTTGCGGCGTAATTGCCGCTAGCAGGGCATCGAGGGGAAAAGCAAAATCTTCGCCACACGCGACCGTCCGAACCGTCGCATCGGTGCACGAACCGTAGATCTCGTACATGGAGTAGGTCGGGACAGGGAAGAGGAACTCGTCTTCCCGGTCCAGGTAGGTCTGGCAGAGAACGTGAATCGCCTCGTCGACTCCATTGGTGAGCAGCACTTGCTCCGGCTCGAGTCCCAGGTGCTGCGCCACTTTGGCTTCGACCTGGGCGCGCTCCGGATACTTCGCCAGGTCTGAGGCGGCGATCGCGGCCAGTGCTTCCAACACGCGCGGAGAACAGGCGACGGTGTTTTCGTTAAAGTCGAGCCGCAGGCCCCGACGACCGCTCAGAGGAGGATGATACGCGTGCATCCGCTGCACCGCGGTACGCGGCTCCGGCGCTTGCTGCAATACGGTTTCAATCATCGATCCCCCTTACCCGCACCGCTTCGGCGTGACCCAGCAATCCTTCGGCATTGGCCAGCGTGATCGCGGTTGGGCCCAGCCTTTGCAATCCGGCAAGCGTATATTCCTGCACGGTGATCAACTTCACGAAGTCCATTACGCTAAGACCGCCCCGCACCTGCGCCACTCCGCCGGTGGGGAGAGTGTGGTTAGGACCGGAAACGTAATCGCCCATGGGCTGTGGTGAATTTCTTCCGACAAATACGGAGCCGGCATTGCGAACCCATGCGAGGTCGTCGCGGGAATCGACGGTCAGGTGTTCGGGGGCAAGGCGGTTGGTAATTTCGTGCGCCTCCTCGACAGAGCTTGCGATCACCGCCAAGCCGTTCCGCTCGATCGCCTGCCTGGCAACGGAGTTGGTCCTGACCCGCTGCTTGACTTCCCTGATCACCTCGCGAGCCAGGGATGCATTGGTGGTGACGAGAACCGCCAGCGCTTCAGGATCGTGCTCCGCCTGGGCAACCAAGTCCGCCGCGATGCCTTCCGGACTACCGGTCTCGCTGGTCACCACAATCTCCGTCGGCCCGGCCAGCATGTCGATCGCGCAATCGAACGCCACCATCTTCTTGGCCGCGGTCACATACCAGTTGCCCGGACCTACAATTTTGTCCACACGCGGAATACTGTCGGTGCCGTAAGCAAGGGCAGCTATGGCCTGCGCCCCACCGATCCGATAAAAAGCGGTTACACCCAGCAGCGCGGCCGCAGCCAGGGTCTCTCTTGCCGGTCTCGGCGACACTACGACGATTCTTTCCACCCCGGCCACCTGGGCCGGGATCACGGTCATCAGCAAGGTCGAGGGAAGGGGATACCGCCCGCTGGGTACGTAGCATCCAACCGCGCCAAGCGGCCGCACCTGCTGCCCGGTGGTCAATCCGGCGGCGGTGGTGGTCCATTCCTTCGGCATCTGCCGCTTCGCGAAACTACGGATATTGGCGGCCGCGGTCTGCAAGGCCGATTGCAGCGCCTTAGGCGCCGCGTCCCAGGCATTCTCTATCTCGGACCGGCTTATCTCCAGTGGCTGCTCCGGCTTCAGCCCATCCAGCCTGGCTGCATACCGGCGCAGGGCCTGGTCGCCGCCCTTGCGCACGCCGGCAACGATGCGTTGTACCACCGGCATGGCGCGTGCCGTATTGCGGGCTCCACGCAGCTCCAGCTCGTGCAGCAATTCCCGCGTTTTTTTACCGGCACGGCCACTGGTTCTTACCAGCCTCATGCATACGCTCCCGGATAAGGTCTAGAAGACAATTTTGTTCAGCGGATATTCAACAATCCCGGTCGCCCCCGCATTCTTGAGTTGGGGAATGACATCGCGCAGGACGCTCTCTTCGAGCACCGTATTCAACGCCGCCCAATGGGGATCGCTTAGCTGGGAGACGGTCGGCGAAGCCAGGGCCGGCAGCAACGCCAACACGTGATCGAGGTTTTTCTTCTCCACGTTCATCATCAGGCCGACGCGCCCTTTGGCTTCAATGGCGCCATTCAGCATAAGCGCAATGTTGTCGATCTTCTGCTTCTTCCACGGATCGCTATACGCGGCCCGATTGGCAATCAGGTGCGTTTCGCTTTCCATCACCGTATCGATGATGCGCAGCCGGTTGGCTCTCAGCGAGCTGCCCGTCTCCGTCACTTCCACAATTGCGTCCGCCAGCATAGGCGGTTTGACCTCTGTTGCCCCCCAACTGAACTCCACCTTCACGGGAACGTTCTTGCCCGCAAAGTATTGCTTCGTCACTTCCACCAGTTCGGTGGCAATCACTTTGCCGCTCAGCTCCTCCGCCTTTTGAAAGTGAGAGTCTTCCGGCACCGCCAATACCCAGCGCACTTTATTCCGCGTTGCCTTGGAGTACGTCAGGTGGGTAACACTGGCCACGTCCAGACCGCTTTCCACCACCCAATCGATCCCCGTCAAGCCGGCGTCCAGAACGCCCTTTTCCACGTACCGTGCCATTTCCTGCGCGCGGATGAGCATGCACTCGATCTCACTATCATCGATGCCCGGGAAATACGATCGTCCGTTGGCATAGATGTGCCAGCCGGCATTCTCAAAGAGGGCGATGGTCGCGTCCTGCAGGCTCCCCTTGGGGATGCCGAGTTTCAGCTTATCTGCCATGGCTCGCCTCCAACTTTGCCGCGACCGGCAGTTCGATGGCCCTGGTGAAGCAACTCACCGTTCCTTCGTGGCAAACCAGCCCATCCCCTTCGACAATCACACGAAACAGAAGAGCATCCTGGTCGCAGTCCGTCGCAGCGGACACCACGCGCAACCGGTTTCCACTGGTCTCGCCTTTCATCCACAGTTTCTGCCGGGTCCGGCTCCAAAATGTCACAAAACCTGTCTCCAGCGTTTTGCCATAGCTCGCTTCGTTCACAAACCCCGTCATCAGCACTTCACCGCTGGCCGCGTCCTGCACGATGGCAGGCAGCAGACCGTCCATCTTGGCAAAGTCGAGTTTCACTGCCTCGGTCATTACGGATCTCCCCTTCTCTCGTTTACTGAAAGCGCAAAAAAGCCCGCTTGCGCGTTCGCGCCGGCGGGCTTTGCTGATCCTGGTTTCCTGGCCTCTATCGCTGGCCGGAATCGTCCGCCGACACGCTCGTCACGTGATGATGGTGATGACGATGATGCTGGTTGCGGACTTGCATATCTATTAGAAACCTAACCGTCCCCGGCCGCGATGTCAACCTCCGCGGCCGCTCGTGGTCTGCTACCATGCCGCCTGAAGCGCTTTTGCCGGCGATCTTGTTCGAGGAGAGGTGCCGCACTGGCGAATTTTCCGAAACTCAGTAATAGTACGAATGCTTCATCGGGTCCCATGCAAACCAACGACGCCAAACTTCCCTATTTATTGCTGGCCGTCTTGGTGGTGGGCTCTGCGATCTTCTATGCGGCCAGCACCGCCGCGAGCTTCGATGCCTTCCTCAATCCCAACCGGGCCCGGCCACCGCTACGCTTCTCTACCGCCGCCCGCTTCTTAGTCGAGCCGTTGCCCGAGTCGCAACGCGCAGGCATGCGGGACGAAGACGAGGTTATTTCCGTGAATGGCGTTCCATTCACAGGGATGGCCAGCGTGATTCGCGAGGCCTTCTACGCCCATCCGGGTGAAACCGTCGAGATCGTTTACCGCAACCGAACGGAGGGAATGCACACCGCCCAGGTGAAGTGGATGCCGCGGCGCGCGGGCCCTCCCATATTGACCGGTTGGTTGGTCAATATCGTGCTGGTGCTGCTATTCCCCGTATTCTGCCTGTTACTCGGCTATTGGGTGGTGCTGGCCAGGCCTCTCGATTGGAATGCCTGGTTTCTCCTGGGAATCATGAACGTAGTGCCGGCCTTCATTGCCGACAGGACCGGATATTACCCAGGCTTTTTAACCCCGTTCACCATCTTCTGGCAGATATTTTCCATCCAGTGGATGTATATCTCGATCGTCCTGTTCAGCATTCACTTTCCCGTACGCTCTCGTACCGACGTCCGTCACCCGTGGATCAAGTGGCTCATCATCATTCCTGAGATTCTGCTGGTGCCGGCCTATGGTGTTCTCGAGTACGGCCGCCTCTATGACAACCGTTTCATCCGGCCCTATCTTTTCGCGACGGACTATCTCGATGTCGCGGCCAACATATTTGGCGCCTTATCTCTCTGTATATTTATCGCCGCCATTGTAGGCAAGCTCTTCGCGGTTCCGGCCCCGGCGCCGGATGCCCGCCGCCGCCTGGCCGTGGTTGCCGTTGGCTCGCTGCTTGGCCTGGGCCCGGTGCTGGTGCTGCTCGTCACTTCCACTCTCTCGGGCAAGACGGTGATGGCATTCGCGCCGTCCTGGGCGCTTTTCACCGTCGCCGTCTTGTTCACCTTTTTTCCGCTCTCGCTTGCCTACACGGTTATTGTGCAACGCGCTCTTGACCTGCGCATCCTGCTTCGTCAGGGCACGCGCTACGCCTTTGCCCAGGGTACGCTCTGGGTCTTGCAGGCGATCGTCTTTACCTTTCTCGCCGTTCGGCTTTTCCGCTTTGCCCACAACTCGGGACGATTCGCGCATTTTTTGATCACGCCCGCGGTATTTGTCGTCATCGTTTTATTCCTTCGCTTGCGCGTCGCGCGGCCACTCTCCCTCTGGATTGACCGCCGGTTTTTCCGCGAAGCATATTCGGTCGATAAGGTTCTGGTCGAGCTTTCCGAGCAGGCGCGAACTTTCACAGAAACCGAGCCTCTGCTGCAGACCATTACCGAGCGCATCAGCCAAACGCTCCACGTGGATCGCATTGCGTTTCTCCTGCGCCAGGGAAAGCTCTTTGAGCTGCAGTTTGCCCAGGGAATCCCCCTGACCGCGGACGTTGCCCTGGCGGAGAATTCCTCCACCATGCGCGCCCTGAGCGTCGATAGCAGTCCGAAACGGGTCTATCGCGAACACCCTGATCCCTGGCTGGCGTTGGCTGCTCCCTCCGAAGTTGCCGTTCTCAACCAACTCGACGCCGATCTGCTGCTGCCTCTGCCTGGGCGCTCAAACCTGATTGGCGTGATGACACTAGGACCGAAGCGAAGCGAGGAACCGTATTCCCGCTCCGATCGCCGCCTGCTTTCTTCCGTGGCCTTGCAAACCGGACTAGCGATCGAGAACAGCGCTCTCGTCCACCACCTTGCAGAAGAGTCGGCACAGCGCCAGCGCCTGGATCGGGAGCTGGAAATCGCGCGCCAGGTGCAGGAGCGGTTGCTGCCCCAGATTTATCCACTGGTGAAAGGGATAGAGTTTGCCGGCTTCAGCCGCACTGCGCAGGAGGTGGGCGGGGATTACTACGACTTTATTGCTCTGGAGAACGGGCGCCTGGGGATTGCCGTCGGTGACGTCTCCGGCAAAGGCATTTCCGCCGCATTGCTGATGGCTTCGATCCGCGCCGCCCTGCATGGACTTACCTTCAGTGGCGACCTTAGCCTTTCGCGGCTCATCGCGGGCTTGAACCGCATCATCTTCGATTCTTCCACCAGCAACCGCTTTGTCACTTTCTTCTTTGGCGAATACGATCCGGCCACCCGCGTGCTCGAGTACGTAAACGCCGGGCACAATGCCCCGATCCTCTTGCGTCCCGCGTCCCTGGCACAGGATCGTTTTTGCAATCCGGAAGCGCCCTGCAGCGTGCAGCGCCTCGATGCCGGCGGCCCCATACTAGGCATCTTTACCGACGTCGTGTATGAGCAGGGTAGCGTTCAGCTTCGGCCGTTCGACGTTCTCGTTGCTTTCACTGACGGAATCAGCGAAGCTATGACAGCCGGATACGAGGAATGGGGAGAAGAGCGCCTGATCGCAGCAGCCAAATCCGATGCCCGCCGGTCGGCGCAGGATTTTGTCACCGCCATGGTGGCCAGTGCGGATGCATTTACCGCCGGCGCTCCGCAGAATGACGATATGTCCCTCGTCGTCCTGAAGGTTCTTTAAAATGCCGGGTCATCGGCTGGCTGCGTTGACATTCTTTCTCGGCTTCACCCTTCATGCCCAAACCGCGCCCGTCGAATACGCCACCTTCATGAGCCATGGCAAGGCCATCTCCTGCGCGGTGTACGAATTTCACGATGCGGTCGCGACCATTCTTCTTCTGCGTGGATCAGGCCCTTCCGATCTGGACCTGGCACGGTCACAGGCACATTTCTTCGCCGAGCACGGTTTTCGCGTCCTGCTGGCGGATTATCTGAGCGCGACGCCTAACACCGATCCCACTCCCGCGAATTATCGCCGTTGGACTCAGTCGGTGGACGATATCGTCGCCGACTTGCGCGCACATCCTGTTCCGGTGAACCGGAAGATCGCCCTGATTGGGCAGTCGCTGGGGGCAGTGGTGGCGTTGCTGGCTGGTTCACGCAAGGCGGGGGTGGATGCCATCGCGGAGTGGTCCGGTCTTCTGCCCAACGCATTCTTTTCCCAGGTGCAGAATCTGCCCCCTCTGCTCATCATCCACGGCGAGCAGGATGAGCAGGTTCCGATCGTCAATGCGCGCCAGCTCGTCCGCCTCTGCGAGCTGAGGGACTTCACGTGCGATGCCGGTCTCTACCCTGACGAGGGCCATGTCTTCAGCAGCAAGGCCATCGATGCGGCCAACCAACGCACGTTGACCTTCTTCCGCACTTATCTATGGGCAAACCTGCCAAAACGTGCAGAGTAGGAAACTGTTGCCGGTTTCGATCAGAGCCTGTGACTTTTGTCTTTGAAGGGGCGGGGCTTCCAGAGTCTGCGTGAGAACCGGTCACCAGCGACCAAGGATCGGGTGCCCCATCCTTCGCGCTTTCTGCGAAGGGTGGGATAAGCAGAAGTTGCGGGGAAGGTCCTCGGGTGAAGGGCAGTGGCATCCCACCCTTCGCAAAGAACGTGAAGGATGGGGCACCCAAGCATCAAAGTCCCGGGCTGTTCCAACCCCGCCGTTACCCGAAGAGAAGACTGGCTTCTAGCCGCTGAGGGAATGTTATTCCATCCCTGCGGAATTACAATTTTGTCAGGGGGTTAACCCTACAACAACTCGGCTGGTTTCTCGCTCGGATCCTTGAGCGCCACGCCTGTCATTTGTCGCCTTGCTGCCTCCTGCATGTAGAAGCGCAACCGGCTGGCCGCCGCGTCGTAGCTCAGTCCGTCTTCGCGGATGTTCGAGATGCAATTCCGCTCTGCGTCTTTGCGGCCCGGCCGCGGGTCCCAGGTGATATACACACCCAGGGAGTCGGGCGAGCTCAATCCCGGGCGCTCCCCAATCATCACTACAGCAAGCGGTGCCTCCAGTGCTGCGCCAATGGCATCGCCGATAGCTACCCGGCCCTGCTCCACGACGCACACGGGGGCCAGCCGTTGGCCGGAAAGAAGAGGTAGCATCGCCCGCATCAAATGCACGGCGTGGCGTTCCACGGCCAGAGCGGAGAGCCCATCCGCTATCACGAACACTACGTCGCATGGAACGGACGTGAGCTGCGCCAACGAATCCTGACTCAACACCCTTCCGAGATCGGGCCGCCGAAGATAGGTCGCCCGGTCCCCGGCACTGCTTTGCAATGCCAAAGCGGGCAAACCGCACCTGCGCAGCTCTTCGCATAGCATGCGTACATCGATAGCTGCATGAACGGCATCCCGTGCTTGCGCGTGGGCTAACTGAAAGTCGAGAAGAGGACGCGTGGCCACGCTTATCCCAGCACTCTCCAGGGCAACGCGCGCAGGAGTGTAACTGCGCAGCGCCTCCTGGGCGGCGCGAGACAGAATCGGAGGCCTTACCTCCTGCCTGGATAGCTCTTGCGGAGGCGTTGCCTGCTTCGTTTTACGATCCCATATACCGAACATCGCCTATGTAAGAAACGCGGGTACATTGAGCTGCAGCCCGGCGTCACTGTGCAGCCAGGCCTCAAACTCAGGCGCTGGCCGCAGGCCCAAAATTCGTCGCAGGTACAGCGCGTCGTGAAACGATGTGCTCTGGTAATGAAGCATCACGTCGTCTGCCCCGGGCACACCCATGATGTAGTTGACCCCGGCGGCGCCCAGCGATGTCAACAGCACATCCATGTCGTCCTGATCGGCCTCGGCGTGATTGGTGTAGCAGACATCGCAACCCATCGGCAACCCTAGCAGCTTACCGCAAAAATGATCCTCCAGCCCGGCACGGATAATCTGCTTGCCGTCGTACAGGTATTCGGGACCAATAAAGCCCACCACGCTATTCACCAGCATGGGCCGGTAGCGCCGGGCGACGGCGTACGCCCGTGCCTCGCAGGTTTGCTGGTCCACTCCATGATGACCGTTGGCGGAAAGCGCGCTGCCTTGTCCCGTTTCGAAGTACATCACGTTGTCGCCTTGCGCGTGGCTCCCGTCTTCCTGTTCAAATATGGAGCCGCGTTTGAGTGCGCGGGCAGCCGCGCAGGCCTCATCCAGCAGCTCCAGGCTCACCCCAAACGACGCGTTCGCAGCTTCTGTGCCCGCGATGGACTGAAATACCAGGTCGACCGGCGCCCCCTCTTTGAGCGCTGCCATCAGCGTGGAGACATGGCAGAGCACGCAGCTTTGCACCGGGATGGCATATTTCTGCCGCACATGATCGATCAGTTGCAGCAATATCCTGACGGTGTTGACGTTGTCCGAAGCAGGATTGATGCCAATGACGGCATCCCCGGAACCCAGCAACAGGCCGTCAACCATAGACGCCGCAATGCCGGCCGGGTCGTCTACTGGATGGTTTGGCTGGAGACGCGTAGACAACCTGCCCGCCAGCCCAACCGTGGTTCGGAAGCGTGTGACTACGCGGATCTTTCGCGCGACCAGGATCAGATCTTGCAGGCGCATTAACTTGCTGACCGCGGCGGCCATTTCCGGGGTTAGGCCGGGCGCCAGTGCCGAGAGCGCCGCGCCGGTAGCCTCATCCGATAGCAGCCAGTCGCGAAAGTCTCCCACAGTAAATGAATTAACGGGAGCAAACGAGGCCGGATTGTGACTGTCGATAATCAGCCGTGTGACTTCGTCTTTCTCGTAAGGCACCACGGGTTCCTGCAGAAAGGAACGCAGGGGAAGGTCGGCCAGGGTCATCTGCGCAGCGGCACGATGCTCGGCGCTCTCCGCGGCAATGCCGGCCAGGGCGTCTCCGGAGCGGTAGGGGCTGGCCTTGGCCAACAGATCGCGCAGGTCTTCGAAGCTGTAGGTAACCTCACGGATCTTTCGCCGGAGCCGCATCGTTGCGTTTCATAGTAATACGCTCGGGTAGGTGGCCCGGGTGCTGATATTCTGCAAGCCATCCCGGCTATGCTAAGTCGACATCCATCTCTCCGCCGCGGCTGGTTGCTTTGTCTCCTGCTTGGCTCCGCAAGCGCAACATTATGCGCTCAGGCCCAGCCGGCGGCGGCCGCCCCCTCTCATCCCGTGATACTTCACGCGGCACGTTTGCTGGATATTGAGGCCGGCCGCATCGTTTCTCCGGGAGAGGTGCTGATCGAGGGACAGAAGATCGTTGCCGCCGGTTCTTCCGTGAACCATCCCACCGGGGCGGAGACGATTGATCTGGGGGATAGCACGCTGATGCCTGGGCTGATCGATGCCCACGTCCATCTCTTTCTTCATCCCGGAGCCGAAGATTTGCAGACGGTCGTCGAGTCGGTACCCGAGCGGACGATTACGGCTACCCTGGCCGCCAGGGCGGATCTTATGGCCGGCTTCACGGCGGAACGCGACATGGGTACGGAGGGCGCGGGGTCCGCGGACACAGCCGTCCGCGAAGCCATTGATTCCGGGAAAATTCCTGGACCCCACATGCGCGTCAGCGGTAACGCCATCAATATTCTTGGCGGCCATGAAGATGCCATTCACTTCAATCCGGAACAGCACGTCCTGCCCAACGCCACTTATGCCAATACCGGCGACGAGCTGGTCGCAGTCATACGCCAGCAAATCAAGGATGGGGCCGATTTCATCAAAATCTACGAAACGGGTCGTGATTACTTTCAGGATGGCCAGTTCCACAGCCTCGTTCAATACACCGAGCAGCAACTGGCGCAGGCGGTCGCGGAGACCGCGCGCCTCGCGACCAGGGTGGCCGTGCATTGCGAGGGAGAGCCGGGAGCCTTATACGCCGCGCAGGCGGGCGTGGCCTCTATCGATCACGCCGATCAGCTTAGTGATGAGACCATGCGCCTGATGCGCGAGAAGCAGATCTATGCTGTGCCTACGTTCACCATTCAGGAATACTTTGAGGCCCACGCCAGCTCACCCCAGGGTGCGGCCAACGAGCACCGTCTGCTCGAATACCATGCACAGCAGTTTCGCCTGCAACTGGAGCACGGTGTACCCATGGCCGTCGGGTCCGATGTGGGTCCTTTCCCCCATGGCACGCAGGCACGCGAGCTGGAACTGATGGTGGAATACGGGATGAAGCCGCTCGATGTGCTGAAAGCTGATCTGCTTAACGGCGCCAGGCTGCTGGCCTGGGAAAATCAGATGGGCATCCTTAAGGCCGGTTACGACGCCGACGTGATTGCTGTCCCCGGAAACCCGCTCGAAGACATACGCGTGGTCAAGCAAGTTTCTTTTGTCATGAAAGACGGCGTCATTTACCGCCGCTAGCATCCTAAGTTAGGGCGATGTAACTGATTGCGGCGATCACCCCTAAATTGATCTTCAAATGGAATCTGTATAGTATGCTCAACGGTTCCCCGGAGTTACTTCGGGTTTGATTTTCGGGCCTGGCCGCCGTTTTACTGCAATGTTGTCGAGATCGATCTCAAGGAGAGAGAGCATGAAGAGGAGAGTAGTGGCGCTAAGTCTGATGGGCCTGATGGTTCTGCCGGCTTTTGGACAGGATAAGGAAGTGGACCGCCTAAAGTCCGCAGGCATTGTGATCAAGCAGATTCTGGACCTTCCTGACGATATTCCCCAGAGCGTGCTCGACAAAGCAGACTGCGTTGTGGTGTTGCCCTCGGTCGTGAAGGCGGCATTTGTCGTCGGCGCCAGCTATGGGCGCGGCGTAATGACTTGCCGCAGTGGAGCGAATTTTCGCGGCCGCTGGAGTGCGCCGACCATGATGGCGCTGGAAGGCGCAAGTGTCGGATTCCAGTTGGGTGGCCAGGCCACCGATTTCGTTCTTTTGCTCATGAGCCCGACTTCGGCAGCGAACATCCTCAAGAGCAAAGTCAAGATCGGCGGCGACGCCTCGGCTGCAGCGGGGCCCGTCGGCCGCAATGCCTCGGCCGAAACGGATGCCAGCATGCGGGCTGAGATCCTTTCCTATTCTCGTGCGCGGGGACTATTTGCCGGTGTCTCCCTTTCCGGGTCCACGCTGCGGGCAGACAACGACGCCAACAAGGCCCTCTACGGGAAAGAGATCACTGCCCAGTCAATCGTCTTCGACAAGGCTGTGCCGCCTCCGCCTTCGGCAGCTGTCTTGCTTGCTACGCTGAACAAGCATTCACCCAAGAACCTGTCGAAATAGGCTTGATCGAACCCCATTATCTGGCCGCTTGCGGATCGTCGCAGGCGGCCAGTTTCGCCTCACCCGTGCCACTCTCTCCCGGGCCACGCAGTTCCCATCAAACCGGAGGTTTCATGTTTACTTTGATATGGGAAGCTCTCATCGGCTTAGTCGTTGGCGCGCTGGCCAAGCTCGTCATGCCCGGCAAGGATCCCGGCGGTATTTTTATCACGATGCTGCTTGGGGTTGCCGGCGCGTTGCTGGCGACGTTTATCGGTAGCCACGTTGGTTTGTACCAGGAAGGCCAGCGAGCCGGTTTCCTGATGTCGCTGCTGGGCGCCATCGTAATCCTTGCTATCTATCGCCTGGTGCGGGGCAGAAAAGCCGCCGTTTAGTAAACTCGCTTGATGCAATCTTCTTTTTGCGGACGACAAAAAAAGACCCGGAACGCAATCCCGGATCTTTTGGTCTTCAAGAGCTGAATGAAAACCCTTTGGGGTTAACGGCCCGACGAATGTCGTGCCCTGACACAGTCCCAAATCTTGAGGGCGGGTCACTCGAAAAGGGGGCATGCCCCGTCCATTCAGCGTCACCTCGACGCGCCCCTTTATCCACCAATTCCACAGCAATCCTCGACTTGCCGCCGCGTCCCGGCCTTGTTCCCGGCGCTCGCTGGAGCTAGCCTCGTCAGAGGGTGCGCTGTTGAGGCATTTGCAACGGAAAACCCGCTTCAGCGGCGGCCTTTCGCGGTTCTCCACAGCCGTTTGTTTGGTTTTGGGACCATCAGGGGTGTATTTGCATTTAAACTACTAGATGTAGTGGTTATCGCTTGACAGGGGCTATAGACAGCGTTACTTTCGCATCTCACGGCTTTACTTTCTCAGTTGGATGTCAAAGCCGGTTTGTTCGATATTTCAGTAAAGCCGGTACGCTTCCCGTCACTCGCCCCAGAGTGCTCGAGGACGGCTTTCTGTCATCTTTAAAGGAATGTAAGGAGAATTATGGCCGAGGTCACCAATTCCACAACTTCAGCCGCCACCAACGGTAGGGCCGCTCAACACAGCCAGTCTGTAGCGAAGCCTGGGACCGCTAGCGGCGTGCATATCACCCGCTTCTTCTCCAAGCCTGGAATTTCGCCTTACAGCGAGGTCACGTGGGAGCGCCGGACTGCTTCCATAAACGACGCCGGAGGAGCAAGCATCTTCGAGCAGAAAGACGTTGAGGTTCCGTCCGACTGGTCGATGACGGCAACGAACATCGTGGCCTCCAAATATCTCCATGGCCACATTGGCGTTCCTCAGGGTGAGTTTGGGGCTCGGGAAACGGGTGTTCGCCAGCTGGTGGGCCGGGTTGCGGAAACGATTCGTGACTGGGGCATTGCCGGCGGATACTTTGCTACTCCGGAAGACGCGGCCGTCTTTCACGACGAGCTCGTCCATCTCCTGGTTACCCAGAAGGCCGCTTTTAACTCGCCTGTCTGGTTCAACGTTGGCTGCGACCGGCTGGAGCCCAACTCAGATGCTCAGAACTGGCACTGGAATGCCCATAGCTGCGCTGTCGAGTTTTCTGTCACCGGTTATCGCAATCCCCAGTGTTCCGCCTGCTTCATCAATTCGGTCGACGATTCGCTGGATTCCATTCTGACCCTGGCCAAGACGGAAGGCATGCTCTTCAAGTGGGGCTCGGGCACCGGAACCAATCTCTCGGCCATTCGCGGCTCGATGGAAACCCTATCCGGCGGCGGCACCGCCAGCGGTCCCTTGAGCTTTATGCGCGGGTTTGACGCCTTTGCCGGCGTCATCAAATCCGGAGGCAAGACGCGCCGTGCAGCCAAGATGGTCATTCTCAACGTCGACCACCCGGATATCAACGATTTCATCGAGTGCAAGGCCAAAGAAGAGACGAAGGCCTGGACCCTGATGCAGGCGGGTTACGACGGCTCCGGTCCGGACTCGGAGGCATATAGCTCCATCTTTTTCCAGAATGCGAACAACTCTGTTCGCGTCACCGATGAGTTCATGCGCGCGGTCGAACGGGATCAGGACTTTACCACGCGCAAAGTAAAAACCGGCGAGCCGGCGAAGAGCTACAAGGCCCGCGACATCATGCGGAAAATTGCCGAGGCTACCTGGCAGTGCGGCGATCCCGGCATGCAGTATGACACCACCATCAACAAGTGGCACACTTCGAAAAATTCCGGGCGCATCAACGCCTCCAACCCCTGCTCCGAGTACATGTTCCTGGACGACTCGGCCTGCAACCTGGCCAGCTTCAACCTGCTCAAGTTCGTCACCCCGGCGGGCAACTTTGACGTCGACGCCTATCGCCGCGCCATCGACATCCTGATCACTGCCATGGACATCCTGGTCGACAACTCCGGGTATCCCACGGAAGCGATTGTGCGTAATTCCCATGACTATCGGCCGTTGGGGCTGGGTTACGCCAACCTGGGGGCTTTGCTGATGGCCATGGGTCTCCCCTACGACAGCGACGCCGGCCGGGACTTTGCCGCCACCCTTACTGCGATCATGTGCGGCCAGGCATATTTGCAGTCTTCGGTGCTGGCGGAGAAGGCGCCGCCACTGGCATCAGCCTCCGCTCTGTGCCAGCAGGCACAGTATCAGGACGGCGAACGGGGAGGCGCATGCCCCGGTTTTTACGTCAACCGCGAGCCTTTCCTGGACGTGATCCGCATGCACCGGGCGGAAGTGAACAAAATCGGCCATGACAACTCGACTGAGCCCTTTGTCGCTCCCCAGCTTGCTTCGCTCATCCTTGCCAGCAAGGATTGCTGGGACCAGGCCCTGGCTCACGGCGAGCAGTACGGCTATCGCAATTCGCAGGTCACCGTGCTTGCCCCCACCGGCACCATCGGTTTCATGATGGACTGCGATACCACTGGCATTGAACCCGACCTGGCGCTGGTTAAATATAAGAAGCTTGTCGGCGGCGGCATGATTAAGATCGTCAACAATACCGTGCCGGCAGCCCTGTTCAAGCTCGGTTACACCAATCCTCAGGTCGATTCGATTGTCAGCTACATCGACTCCACCGGGACCATTGAAGGCGCGCCGGGCATCAAACCCGAGCATCTGTCAGTCTTTGATTGCAGCTTCAAACCCAGCAAAGGGACGCGTTCCATTCATCCATCGGGTCATATCAGGATGATGGCGGCCGCGCAGCCCTTCCTTTCCGGGGCTATTTCGAAGACCGTCAATCTGCCTCATGACGCAAGCCTCGACGATATTACCCAGGCTTACGTCGAAGCCTGGCGCTTGGGACTCAAGGCGGTTGCCGTCTATCGCGACGGTTCCAAGGGGGCGCAGCCTCTGAATGTCTCCGATGGCAACAAGGCCAAAGCTGTCAAGAATGCGCTGGCATCGGACAGCGCTCCGGATCCGGTGGTCAGTGCAGCTGTCGACCGCGTGCTAGCGGCTATGGCGCAAGGGGAAACCGCATCGGTGGCCGACGATCTGCGCCTGCTGGAGTCCAAGGTTTCCTCTCGGCTGGAGGTCACGGCCAGTTCCGTTTTGGGTGCTGCCAACTCCTTCGCTTCCTCCATTGCCAACGCCGTCAGCCTGGGGCAGGCAGCCTTGCGTGAGGAATCGGAAACGGCCCAGGGTCCCCCTCGTGCCGTCCGTCATCGCCTGCCCGAGGAGCGTGCCTCACTCACCCACAAATTCTCCATCGCGGGCCACGAAGGTTACATCACGGTGGGGTTATATCCGAACGGGCAACCAGGTGAAATCTTCATCAAGATGGCGAAGGAAGGCTCCACGGTCTCGGGACTCATGGACTCCTTTGCCACTGCGGTTTCCCTTTCGCTGCAGCATGGTGTCCCGCTTAAAGTTCTAAGTGAAAAGTTCGCCCACACTCGTTTTGAGCCTTCCGGCTGGACGGGGAACGAGCAAATCGGGTTTGCCAAGTCCATCATGGACTATATCTTCCGTTGGCTCCAGTTGCGCTTTTTGTCCGGGCATCAGCTGAACTTGTTCTCCAGCCTGACTGCGGCGGCAGCGGCGCCTGCATCCTCTGCGGAGGCGGAGCCGTCTTCGCCAAACTATGAGTTGAAATACGAAACCAGGCCACCGGCCAGCGGCATTGGATCTGCTTCGGGCCAGGGGGGCGCCGGCGGCAGCCTCGAAGACCGGGGCATTTACGGAGCGCCGGAAACCCGTTGGGCCGGTGGACCCGCCGTACATGCCGCGGACGCATTGAAACAGTATGTGGACATGGGCGATGCTCCGAGCTGCCATACGTGCGGAGCCATCATGGTTCGCAACGGCAGCTGTTACCGATGCATGAGCTGCGGCTCGACCAGCGGCTGCAGCTAAAAAATACTCGAACACTCTCTTTAGGGGCCGCCTAGCCGGCCCCGTGGTTTTTGTGCCGCTTTGTGCGGCCCTTCGTTTTTGTGCCGTTTTGTGCGGCCGGTTCGTTTTTGTGCGGTATCTCAGACTGCGACAATTCGAACCCCCTTTGTTACGGAAGCTCGCCGCTTGACACACTCTTGTCCGAAAGTTTCGCCGCTGACCCGGCCCGCTCCTTATTGCGACGAAAGAACTATAAAGAATTGGGCTTCTCCAGTCGAAACGATGAACAGGTGCCTACCAGCCCGATCGACCGAATTTTCAAGGACGGGAAAATGAAGAAAATCGCTCATGGCGCAAAGCCTCCCACAGACGGCGCCTATCTCGTGAGCGCCGCGGATGTCGCAGACAAGCTCATCGAGCGCATGTCTCGCGGACAGGATCCGTGGTTGTTTGCCCGATCTGCGCCGGCGCTCGTCTCTGGCGGCGAGTTCTTGCCGGTTCGATCCAGGACAAGGTTCGATTGAACGCTCGTGGGAAACCCTCCTTTCTTCCACTCCGTAGTTTCGTGGGAAAGCCATCCTTTCCCCGCTCCACAGAATTGTCGTCCCGACCGAAGTGGAGCGACTGTCTGCAATGTCAAGGGCCGAGGTGGAGTGTGGTTGTGGAAAAGACGTGGACAGCCGTCCACTTGGAAAACGCTGAGCGTTTTCCACTTTTCCCCAACGCTGCTGCGGGTTG
>JBARKD010000680.1:0-1797 GCA_049800615.1 Acidobacteriaceae bacterium
CCGCCGGCTTTTCGGAGGTGATCCTCTACTTCAACGTTGGCATGAAGCCCCACACGCAAGTAAAGGAAGAGATGGATCGCTTCATGCGAGAGGTCGCTCCGGCATTCGACGGAGGGCACAAACGTCACGCGGCGGGAGCGCGTTTCGTCGCCTAAGTCATCGGCGAGTGGCTCAGATCGAAGCGCCGAACAAAATGGCGAGGTCGTGTCTCGTCACTGCAGCAAAGTACCGATCGCATTCAGGCGACCCTTATTGGCAGCTTAGTGGCCGCATGAGCTGTTTTTTGTCGGTGCCCGCGCGGTCAGGCGCCGGCGACCGGCCTGATTATTGGAGGCAACATGCCGGCGGAGGCAGTTACGGCGTCCGCGAAGTACGCGGTGGACCGGCTTCATCTCCGTGTGGCTTGGCTGTGCGGCGTGGTTCTGTTTCTTGAAGGCTACGATATTGCGGCCGTTGGCTATGCGGTTCCGTCGCTCGTCGACGCGTGGCGGGTGGCTCCGTCAGTGTTTACCCAGGCGCTGACGGCCGGCAATGTCGGGTTGCTGCTCGGTTCGCTCTGCGCGGGATTACTAGGCGATCGGTTAGGGCGCAAGCCCGTGCTGATTGGCTGTGTAGTGGCGTTCGGTATGTTCTCTCTCGTTACAGCCTTTGCTGGCTCGCCGTTGCAGTTGTCGGGTGCACGGTTTCTGACGGGGTTGGGTCTCGGCGGTGGCATCCCGCTAACGATCGCGCTCGCCTCGGACTTTGCGCCGCCGATGGCCCAGGGCCGACTCGTGATTCTGATGACCGCGGGCGTCGCGATCGGCTTTACGGTCGGAGGATGGCTCGCGAGCCAGGTTGTGCGCTTTCTCGGCTGGCCGGGGATCTTCGCGTTGGGTGGTGTGCTTCCGCTCGCGATTGTGCCATTGCTCGCGCTGAGGTTGCCAGAGTCGGTCGCGTTGCGCGCAGCGACACGGCCGCAAAATCCGGTCACAGCACTGTTCCGGGACGGCCTTGCGGCCAGCACAGCACTGTTATGGGCAATGAACTTGCTCAATCTGCTGAGCAACTTCTTCATCTTGCTGTGGATGCCGGCGATCTTGCACGGCATCGGGGTGAGCCCCTCTTGGGCGATCTTCGGTACGACGATGTATGGGCTGGGCACGATCTTGGGCGCCTTGTTGACGGCGCCCCTGGTGGACCGTCTAGGCGCGGAACGAGTGTTGACTTGGGTGCTGGCGTTTGGCGCTTTGTGCGTGCTGTCGATTGGATTGTTCGATCCGCCGTTCGGGTTGTTCTCAGTCATTATCTGTGGCGCTGGCATCGGCGTTGGCGGATGCCAGCCCGGAATCAACTCGCTATCGGGCCGGATCTATCCGCCGATGATCCGCTCAACAGGAGCGGGTTGGGCGTTGGGCTCCGGGCGTGTCGGCGCTATTGCTGGGCCTCTCCTGGGCGGCGTACTGCTGGCACATGGTTGGCAAGCGCGTGAAATATTCATCGCGACTGCAATCCCAGCGCTCGGAACGATGGCGTCGATGGCGATCCTTGGGCGATTGCGGCGCAGCCGACGAGGTGTGAACAGTTTGCTATAGCGGAATGGGATCGACGAGCAGCGAGATTGCTCCAGGGCAATTCGTCAAGCATGTCCGAGCTGGAACACACGCGGTCCTCACCATCCCGACCGGCTTGCTCCCCACCGATGACGAGGTCATTGGAGTTAAAGTGACACGTATTGATCGTCTGCCGTTGCGACGCACACTCCACTTCCGAAATGGGTCAATCGCGTCGTTTGAGCGATGTCGGCATGTCTGCTTC
>JBARKD010000681.1:0-8171 GCA_049800615.1 Acidobacteriaceae bacterium
CTGGCGCTTTCCGAGCCGGAGATCGCTCAAGCCGGCATTGGCCGCAAGTTTCAGAAGCCCTCTGTTTTTGAGGATCTGACTGTCTTCGAGAACCTGGAACTGGCGTTGGCCGGCAGCAAGTCATTCCTCGACACGCTGCTCGCACACACCACTGCTAAACAGCTGGAGAGAATCGATGAGGTCCTTGAGATCATCGGCCTGACTGAACTGCGCCGGATGCCGGGAAAGATTCTTTCCCACGGTCAGAAACAATGGCTTGAGATCGGAATGCTCCTGATGCAGGACCCTGAACTCCTTCTGGTCGATGAACCCGTCGCCGGCATGACGCCGCAGGAGATCGAGCGCACAGCCCAGCTTCTTCGGACGCTGGAAGGCGGGCATTCCGTCGTGGTGGTTGAGCACGACATGGATTTCGTTCGTTCCATTGCGAAGCGCGTCACGGTGCTACACGAGGGACGCGTCCTGGCCGAGGGCGAAATGAGCGCGATGCAGAACGATCCCCGTGTGGTTGAGGTCTATCTCGGAGGCTAATAGTGCTGGCAGTCAAAGGGCTCAATCAATTCTATGGCGGTAGCCACACCCTCTGGGATGTCGATCTCTCGGTGCCCGAGGGCTCACTGATGTGCATCATGGGCCGCAATGGGATGGGCAAGACGACGCTGCTCAAATGCATCATGGGCTTGTTGAAGACCAGCGCGGGCAGCATCAATTTTAATGGCCGAGATCTGGAATCGTCTCCTGCGGAAGAGCGCGCCAGAATCGGCATCGGATATGTCCCGCAGGGACGTGAAATCTTTTCGCACTTGACCGTCGAGGAAAACTTAAAAGTTGGGCTGGGCGTGCGGAAGAACGGGGTTCGCAGTATCCCCGAACGTATCTACGATCTCTTTCCAGTACTCAAAAAGATGCTGAAGCGGAAGGGCGGCGATCTCTCGGGCGGGCAGCAGCAGCAACTTGCGATCGGCCGGGCGCTGGTTCTGGAACCCAGGTTGCTGATACTCGATGAGCCCACAGAAGGGATTCAACCCAACATCGTGCACGAAATCGGAGATATCGTTCTGAAGTTAAACAAAGAGCAGGGCCTGTCAGTCTTGCTCGTGGAACAGAAGTTGCCGTTTGCCCGGCGCGTGGCAGATACGTTCTGCATTCTTTCCAACGGGCGCCAGGTTGCGTCCGGAAACATGTCGGAACTCACGGACGAGATCGTGCGCGTTCATCTCAGTGTGTAAACACACGAACTCGTATCGGCGCTCTCCGGTTGCCCAGTCAGGCGAACGCCGATATCCTGAGATGCCATACAGATTGGGCGAATCAACAGACTGGGTCAATCACAGGAGAAACAAGTTGCCTCAAGATCAATCGAAAAGAGCATTCCGTATCGGCGTTGCAGGCCCGGTGGGATCCGGGAAGACGATGCTCGTGGACCGGGCGAGCAAAGCCCTGTTGCATGACTACAATCTGGCGGTCGTGACCAATGACATTTACACCAAAGAAGATGCGGAATATCTGTTGCGGCAAGGAACGCTCTCCGCAGACCGGATTCGTGGAGTGGAGACGGGTGCGTGCCCGCACTCGGCGATCCGCGAAGATGCATCAATGAACCTGCAGGCGATTGCCGAATTGGAAGATTCCTTGCCGGGTTTGCAATTGATATTTGTGGAAAGCGGCGGTGACAATCTCGGAGCCGCGTTCAGCCCCGAGTTGGTCGATGTTTGGATTTACGTCATCGACGTCGCGGAGGGCGACAAAATTCCGCGGAAGGGCGGTCCGGGAATTATGAGGTCCGATCTGCTGGTCATCAACAAGATCGATCTTGCTCCATATGTCGGCGCCTCTTTGGAGGTAATGGACCGCGATGCACGCAAGATGAGAGGCGCACGTCCCTTCATTTTTACCAACCTGCGGGCTGAAGTTGGCCTCGATGTTCTCCTGGCGTGGATCAAGGAAGCAATCGAACAACCGCAGACGACTCGCCGCGATTTGATCGATGCGCACTCCGCCTACTCGCCTCGGCCCCACGAGCATGGTCACAGTCATAGTCACGGCCCCGAAAACGACCATGACCATTCCCATAGTCATCCGCACAACCACGGTCCACGGTAGGAACCGCGTTCATGAATGAAAGTTCCGATTTCGTTTTGCCTAATCGCGATCCTGCATTGATCGAATTGTGGCTGCTGCAACTGGCTGATAGCGCATTGCCCATTGGCGCGTTTGCGCATTCCTTTGGAGTCGAGACGCTGGTTATGTCTGGACTACTTCAGGTCTCCGATCTGGAGTACTTTCTTCAAGGATGGCTGGAAGAAGCCGGAGTGAGCGAAGCAGTATTTTGCCGTGCGGCCTCGCGGCTGGCGTGGCAAAAGAGCTTTCCGGCGAAGGAGTGGCTGGAACTGAATGACTATCTCGGCGCCTTGAAACCGGCACGAGAGAGTCGCAAGGGGAGTGCGGTGCTGGGCAGCAACTTTCTGAGGGCAGTATTGGCCATCTGCAATCGAACAGCGTTGCAACGCGCCGACCAGGAGTCTCGCAGCGCGTCAGCCGCGGTTCACCATGCATGCGCTTTCGGGTTAGTGAGCGGAGCATTGCAGTTTGACGAAGATCGGGCCGTGCGCGCGTATCTTCACCAATCGGTGGCCGGTCTGATTTCCGCCTGCCAACGCCTGATGCCGCTTGGCCAGACTAGGGCACAGCAGATTTTGTGGGATCTGAAACCCGCGATCGTTGAGGCTGCCCGGTCCAGCACAGACCTCAGCATCCACGATGTCTGCTGTTTTCTTCCCATGTTGGATTGGGGTGCGATGGAACATCCGGAACTCTTTACGCGTTTGTTCATCAGTTGATAAAGGGAGCAGATTTGCTCTGCATGCAACATCAAGAGAAAGTCATCGCGGCGACCCCTCGTGAGAAGAGCCGTATGCGAGCGTCGCTCCGGCTTGCGTTTGCGCGGGATGATGCAACTGGGCAAACCACAATCGCTTTCAGCCATCAGGATCCTCCGCTTCGCGTGGTGCGCGCCTTTCACCCTGAAAACGGCAGTGCGATGGCTCACTTGCACAACGTTTCGGGAGGTTTGTTCGGAGGCGACGACCTGACTCTCCACGTCGAAGTGAGCGAGGGAGCCGAGGCACAGTTGACCACAACGGGCGCAACGCGTGTCTATCGACGAGGGCTCGGAACCGCCATTACCCGGCAGAACAGTGAGTTCACCGTGGCGGAAGATGCGCTTCTCGAATATGTTCCCGACGCCATCATCCCTTTCGCGGGAGCGAATTACTATCAGCACACGACCGTCCGGCTCTCTTCGAATGCCGGCCTGTTTTGGTGGGAGTTACTTGCGCCCGGACGCGAAGCCCGCAATGAAGTCTTCGCATTCGAACGTGTCGAGATGCGAACTGAGGTTAGGACGGACAGCGAAATCGTTAGCATTGACCGGATGAAGCTTGAACCGCTCAAGAATTCTGTCGCGTCTCCCGGACGGATGGGTCCCTACCGATATTGCGCTACATTTCTTGTGTGCAAGGCAGGCGTAGGCGCCGATGTCTGGCTGAACCTGGAGCAGCATTTGCGAAAAATCGCTGCGGGCTTGCCTCGACTCGAAGAAACGCGTTGGGGTATCAGCACCCTGAAGGCGCACGGGCTGATGATTCGGTGTCTGGCGAAACAAGGATGCGATGCAGGTTCTGGATTGTTTTGCCTGTGGGATGCGGCCAAGTTTGCCTTGTATGGTCGTCACGCGGTTCGTCCACGGAAAATGTACTGAGCGCTCAGGCAGAATGTGTTCTGCCGAGCGGGAGATAGAATACAAGCCCTTATGCACTTGACTCCTCGTGAGCAGGAAAAACTCTTGATCGTGGTGGCCGCCGATGTTGCCCGCCGCCGGCAGGCTCGCGGCCTAAAGCTCAATTATGTCGAAGCCATTTCCATTCTCACAGCGGAGATCATGGAAGCCGCACGGGATGGTAAGAGTGTCGCGGAAATCATGAGCTTTGGCGGCGGCATTCTCAACCGCGGTCAAGTAATGGAAGGAGTGCCTGAGATGATCCATGAAGTTCAGGTCGAGGCAACCTTCCCGGATGGCACGAAGTTAGTTACGGTGCATGATCCCATCCGCTGAGCGCCTCAGTGACTGAGAACAGCACGAGGAAAGACACCATGAAACCAGGGGAATACAAGCTCGATGAATCTGCCGGCGCGATCGCTGCTAACGTGGGCCGCGACACCACAAAACTGCTGGTGAAGAACACCGGTGATCGTCCCATTCAGGTGGGAAGCCACTTTCACTTTTTTGAAACCAACCGATTCCTGGAGTTCGATCGCGCCTCCGCTTACGGAATGCGCCTCAACATTGCTGCGGGCACCGCGGTGCGCTTCGAGCCCGGCGAAGCCAAGCAAGTTGAACTCGTGGAATTGAAAGGCAGTCGCGTCGTGCAAGGCTTTAGCGGATTGGTGGCGGGAAGCCTGGATGCTCCTGGCGGTCGCGAAAAAGCTGTCGCCACGGCGCGGAAAGCAGGATTTCTGTTCGAACGAGGGAAGGATCAATGAGCCTCGAAATTCCTCGCAAGACCTACGCCGATCTCTATGGGCCCACGAAGGGTGATCGTGTCCGCCTGGCAGATACAGAACTGTTCATCGAGATTGAGCAGGACTTCGCCCGTTATGGCGACGAGATCACCTTCGGAGGAGGAAAGGTTATCCGCGATGGTATGGGACAAAGCAGCTCCGCCTTGCGAGAGAGCGAGAACGGTGCGCTCGATCTGGTAATTACGAATGCGATCATCCTCGATCACTGGGGCATCGTGAAAGCCGATGTGGGCGTCAAGAACGGACGCATCGTGAAAGTTGGGAAGGCTGGAAATCCAGACATCATGGATGGCGTCGATCCCGCGTTGATTGTCGGCGCAGCGACGGAGGTGATTGCGGGCGAGAACCTGATTCTCACCGCGGGCGGAATCGACAGTCATATACATTTCATTTCTCCGCAGCAAATATATGAGGCCTTATCGAACGGCATCACCACGATGATCGGTGGGGGAACCGGACCCGCCACCGGCACAGCTGCCACGACCTGCACTCCGGGAGCATGGAATCTGGCTCGCATGCTTCAGGCTGCCGATGCGTGGCCGATGAATTTCGGTTTTCTCGGCAAAGGGAACGCAGCTACCGAAGCTCCGATTGCCGAGCAACTGGAGGCTGGCGCTTGCGGGCTGAAACTCCACGAAGATTGGGGTAGCACTCCTGCTGCGATTGATGCGTGTCTCAAGATTGCGGATGCATACGACGTCCAGGTTGCGATTCACACCGACACGATCAACGAAGGCGGATTCCTGGAGGCGACCGTTGCAGCAATCAATGGCCGCGCAATCCATACTTACCACACCGAAGGCGCAGGCGGCGGGCACGCCCCCGACATTATTCGAATCGCGTCGTTCCCCAACATCCTTCCTTCTTCGACGAATCCTACGCGACCCTATACCACGAACACGATCGCCGAGCATCTCGACATGCTCATGGTCTGCCATCACTTGAACCCGCAAGTGCCGGAGGACGTCGCCTTTGCCGAGAGTCGCATCCGGCCCGAGACTATCGCGGCTGAGGACATTCTTCACGACATGGGCGTGCTGAGCATGCTTTCCAGTGATTCGCAGGCCATGGGCCGCGTCGGCGAAGTGGTTACCCGTACCTGGCAGACGGCGCACAAAATGAAAGTGCAGCGCGGACCGCTTCCGGAAGATTCCACCCGAAACGATAATTTTCGCGCCAAGCGTTATGTCGCCAAATACACGATTAACCCTGCTCTCACGCACGGAATCGCCGAGAATGTGGGATCGATTGAACCCGGCAAGCTGGCTGACATGGTCCTGTGGAAACCGGCATTTTTTGGAGCGAAGCCGGAGATGGTGATTAAGGGCGGGTTCATCGCATGGAGCGTAATGGGAGATCCGAATGCCTCGATTCCAACTCCGCAGCCGGTTATGTACCGGCCGATGTTCGGGAGCTTCGGTTCTGCAGTCGGATCCACAAGCATGACCTTTGTTTCGCAAGCGGCCTTTGAAAGAGGCGTTGCCGCCAAACTCGGTCTCAGAAGTATGGTAGCGCCCGTACGAGGCTGTCGGAAACTTGGCAAGAAGGACATGATTCACAATGACGCGACCCCTGATATCCAGGTCGATCCAGAGACCTACGAGGTCCGCGTGGACGGGCGCGCAATCAGCTGCGAGCCCTTGGGAGTCCTTCCATTGGCACAACGCTACTTCTTATTTTGATTGTTTCGCGTTGCCTCAGCCTCACGCTGGGTTCCGTCTAGATCTGCAACACGTCGCCGTCGCGGGCCGCCATCCGATAGAGCAAAGGGATCACGGCCGAGGAACAGACGCGAGACGAGTCCCGCCACGATGACGATGGCGAACGGCTTCTGCGAGTCCGAGCCGATGGACTGACGCTCATAAACGGAAAATGCCCGCATTTGTTTCGGCGAGATGTTCACCTCTTCTCCGGTTTCCTTTCGCGCAACTAGAGATTCAGGGCCAGTGCGCACGACTTCCAGCGACTCATGTCGTTTTGCAAGTTTCGTGTCTCTGTGAAACTGCAGAATCTGCCCCTCTTGATAGTTTGACAGTTCCTCTTTTTGGGCTCTTGTCCACTGGAGCGATACGTACCGATCAAAAGAATGGCCGACTCCCAGTTCGCCGTGTTCTTTCCGATCCTGGCGAATCGCGTCGGTGAGTTGGGAAATCTCAGCATGAGTGCCGGCAACTACCAGCGTTTCCCGCCCTTCAGTTCGGAACTCGCGATGCAGATCGGCCACGATCTGGCCTCGGTCGAAGATCGATACATCACGAATGGCCCCGAGCTTTTCCAGTTGTGCGAACCCCTCTTCCGGTGAATGTCTCATGGTCTTTACGGCCTCGCGATAAAAAGAGTTCGTCTGCCGCTGTACTGCGGTAAGTGACACACTCTTTAGGCCAGACTCCCGTTCCAAAATACGCAACGCATCCGATGCCTCAACGCTGGGAATCTGCCGCGTGTCACCGGAAAAGACTATTCTGGCTCCCTGATCCTCGGCTAGGTGCAGCAAGCTTTGCATTTGCCGTCCCGAAACCATGCCTGCTTCATCAACAATCAAGACCCTCCCGCGCAGCGCGCCCTGTGGCTCCTGAGCCTCCAGAAGTCGGGAGACGGTCATCGCGTCACGGAAGCCAACTTTTTCAAGTTCGTCCACCGCACTTCGGGTTGGAGCCACCGCAAGAACTTCGTGTCCGGCCTCTCTGAGGCCACGATCGATTTCACGCAGTGTCGCCGTCTTGCCAGTACCGGCGGCGCCTCGAACATTGACCGCCAGATCGTGAGAGTCGAGTACCGCTTCAACGGCGTGCTTCTGTTCGGGACGGAGGTGGTCCGAAAGCTCAAAGTCATGCCCCTTGCCGAGGTGATCGTAGCGGTCCAATCCTCGGTTAACCACCGCGATCATGTCGCGCTCACGTTGGAGGCTCACGTGTGTCGCAATTTCATCCCCAGAGGAGATGAAAGCCCCTTTCGTACGTTCAAGGGAGAGCGAGCCCTGAAGGTCGCTGAGTTCGACGTTGCCGCGCCCGTGACGAAGAGCTTCGGTTAGAAC
The DNA here is from genome assembly GCA_049800615.1 of Acidobacteriaceae bacterium. Classification (GTDB taxonomy): domain Bacteria; phylum Acidobacteriota; class Terriglobia; order Terriglobales; family Acidobacteriaceae; genus PALSA-350. The sequence goes on from JBARKD010000681.1 coordinate 7,616, forward strand.
CTCATGCTCTCTGGCGACTGAGAGACGCTCGAAAATGTGCTCCTGAGAGTATGCAAGCGAAGCCTCATGCACGCCGCGATTGATTTGAGGCGAATGGGATTTTGTCTGAGCCTCGTTCAAGCCATCCCGAAGCGCTTGCCTCTCATCCGGGGTCATTCGTTCTTGCTGAAGGTTACGGACTCGCTCGGTCGGTATTTCCTGAAGCTTGTCAGCCCGCGTTTCCCGGACGAGTACCGCAACCTCGTTGTCTGTTGGCGCACGACCACGTGAATTGGTGAACTCCTGAATGGCCGCATCACGCTGGGCACTGCGTTGACTGTACTTGTCCAAAAGCTCCTGGGAGAATCCTGCGATCTCGAATCCCTTGTCACGACCACGAACATCGTGACGGTTTTCAATCTCGTAACCAAGCGCGCGTACTTCGCGAGCAAGGGCATTGCGATAGACCTCGGTCAGGTAGCTGCGACGCTCGTACAGACCGGAGGCCTGGAGTGCTTTCCATCGTCCCTCCGTGCCATCGTAGGTGAGATTGGCGGCGACGGCATGAGTGTGGAGT